>NZ_VOYW01000006.1:0-145568 GCF_013420085.1 Acinetobacter sp. YH12027 | reverse complement strand
TAATGGAGAAATCTAATCGGTATGTTATACCTGAGAGAAGAGTGAGGAGTTATCCAAGGGTTGTAAAAGGAAAACCTCAAAAATACCCAAGAAAAAGCCAGTCAATCTCTTAACTGACTGGCATTACCCACAACTCGGGCTTTTTTAACATTTTGAATTAACTATACAATCGCAGTGTAGTTTCAGTCTGAAAACTTTCCATTTGATATTCATCAGCAAGGCGTTCTTTCCAATATTTCACGATCTGACTGTAATCAATTTCGCTCGGATGGAATTCTGCTTTGTAATATGACAAATATTCTGGCGTCAATTGAATAAACATTTTCGCCAGCAAATATGCGCCAAAGGCATTGCCGCCAATCTTCGGCAGACTGTTTTTCTTATCCTGCAAAAATAAACGCGAAGCGGAATAAAAAGTCAGACTGGCAAAACCTGTGGTCACGCTGCGCATAATCATTCTGCGGATTTTGTCATCGCCATATACGGCCTGATAGACATCAAAAGCGACAGAACGGTGTTCGATTTCTTCAATCGCATGCCATACCCACAGCCTGACCGCATCATCATCCAGTGTGCTAAGCACTTCGGGATGCCGCAGAATATAACCGCCCAGCATTGCGGTAAAATGCTCAAAAGCGCAGGTAATCGCCAGCTGAATTTTAGGATGCAGGTTTTTGATATAGCGGTCTTTACGTGCCAACCATGCCTGGAAACGATCTAAATTATAGCTTTCACTGCGCCAAGCATCGTTAAATTCAGCATGGGCTTTGGAATGCATCGCTTCTTGCCCAATGAATGCTGCGATCTCAGCTTGCAATTTTTCATCACTGACTTTATCGCGTACATTACGCACGCTATGCACAAAGAATTGCTCACCAATGGGAAAGGTCGATGACAATGCCGTCAACAAATGCGACATCACCGGTGAGTTGGCAAAATAATGCCGGCGAATCGCTTTAGGATTGAATTGTGCTCGACGTACCGTAATGCCAATGGCTTTAGGACGATTCAGATATGTTTTTTGTGTCGTCACTTGCGTCATGGTCGCTTCCTAAGATTTAGATCATGATCGCAGTATGTAATTCCGATGTACTTTCACACATGGCAAAATGTGCTAGCACACTTGCATAATTCACCATTCTAAAGCGCTGTCTGACAACTTTGCCGTGTATTTATCTGCAAAATCCATTCACTTGTCATTTGGGGTAAATTCCAAAAAATAAAAAACCCGCCGAAGCGGGTTTTTTGAATGAATCCAGTGTAAGCACTGGCGTGTCATGACTTAAACATCTAAGTAGTCAAGAATACCTTCTGCAGCTTGGCGACCTTCCCAGATTGCGGTTACCACAAGGTCAGATCCACGTACCATATCACCACCGGCGAAAATTTTCGGATTCGATGTCTGGAACTTAAATTCTTGCTGTTCAGCAGCAATGACGCGGCCTGAACCATCCATACTGATGTTTGATGTAGTAAACCAATCTGCGGGGCTTGTACGGAAACCAAAGGCTAGCAATACTGCATCTGCTGGTAAAATTTCTTCTGAACCTGGAACTGGCTCAGGGCTACGACGACCGCGACTATCAGGCGCACCAAGCTGTGTAGTCACAACTTTAACACCCGTTACTTTGCCATTTTCACCCACAATTTCAATCGGCTGACGATTAAATTGGAAATCCACACCTTCTTCACGTGCATTTTTCACTTCACGACGTGAACCCGGCATGTTTTCTTCATCACGACGGTAGGCACAGACAACGGATTCGGCACCTTGACGGATTGAGGTACGGTTACAGTCCATCGCGGTATCACCACCACCGAGCACGATCACTTTTTTGCCTTCCATGCTGATGTATTCAGATGGATCTTTTTCCCAACCTTGCGTACGGTTGACATTGGCAATCAAGAAATCCAGTGCATCATGCACACCAACAAGATCTTCACCCGCAAAACCACCCTTCATGTAAGTATAGGTTCCCATACCCATGAATACAGCGTCGTAATCAGCCAAAAGCTGATCAATGGTCACATCTGTACCAATTTCAGTATTGAGACGGAATTCAACGCCCATGCCAGAGAAAATCTCACGGCGACGTTTCATTACGTCTTTTTCCATTTTGAATTCTGGAATACCGAAAGTCAGCAAACCACCAATTTCAGGGCGTTTGTCAAATACAACTGGTTTCACACCATTACGTACAAGAATATCGGCACAGCCAAGGCCAGCAGGACCTGCACCAATAATCGCAACTTTTTTATCTGTCCACTTAACGTGTGACATATCTGGACGCCAGCCCAATGCAAAGGCTGTATCGTTAATGTATTTTTCAGCATTACCAATGGTGACTGCACCAAAGCCGTCATTTAGCGTACATGCGCCTTCACATAAACGGTCTTGCGGGCACACACGACCACAAACTTCAGGCAAGGTGTTGGTTTGATGACACAATTCTGCTGCTTGGAAAATGCGACCTTCTGCAATCAATTTTAACCAGTTTGGAATGTAATTATGTACTGGACATTTCCATTCACAATACGGGTTACCGCAACCTAAGCAGCGGTGTGTTTGGTTTTTTGCAACTTCAGCTGTAAACGGTTTATAGATTTCCACAAATTCTGCTTTGCGGACAACTAGATCTTTTTTCTCTGGATCTTGGCGTGCTACATCCAGGAACTGAAAGTCATTATTTAGGCGCTCTGCCATGTCTCTCTCCGTGGGTAGGTGTAAGCATGTTTTGACTTACACCTGCCTATCAAATCTGCAGTAGTGGAATTATTGTGGATCAGCTTGAGTTGTTTTCAACAAAGTCTGCAAATTAGCAGCTTTTGGTTTCACAAGCCAGAATTTGCGGCTATAGAAGTCAAACTCGTTGCGGATCTTATACGCCCAAGCACTACCTGTTTCTTTAATATGTTCATCTAAGATACGGCACAAGAACTCTTTGTGTTCTTCCATCGATTCTGTAGAGATACGGTTCAATTCAATCAGTTCGTGGTTGTAATGGTCAACAAAGTCATTGTCGAGGTCGAGCACATAAGCGAAACCGCCTGTCATACCCGCACCAAAGTTATGACCCACTTTACCCAATACAGTCACGATACCACCCGTCATGTATTCACAGCAGTGGTCGCCTGCACCTTCAATCACAGCAAACGCACCTGAGTTACGTACTGCAAAACGCTCGCCTGCTGTACCTGCTGCAAACAATTTACCGCCTGTTGCACCATATAAACAGGTATTACCAATGATTGCAGTATTTTGCGTTTGGAACGGTGAACCTTTCGGTGGGAAGATCGAGATACGACCACCCGCCATACCTTTACCCACGTAGTCATTCGCATCACCTTCTAGGCTGATGTGTAAACCACCTGCGTTCCAAACACCCAACGACTGACCTGCAGTCCCTGTTAATTTAACTTTAACAGGGTGCGCTTCCATACTGAGGTTGCCATAACGTTTTGCAATCTCACCCGAAATACGCGCGCCAATTGAACGGTCACAGTTACCAATAGTGAAACCGTATTCACCGCCTGTACCTGCTTCAATCGCCGGCAGCATTTCCGCCACCATTTTTTCAGCCAAGAGACCTTTATCAAATGGTGCATTGCCTTGTACTTCACAGTACTGAGCTTTGCCTTCAGCCGCAGGATGCGATTGAAGCAATGCGCTCAAATCAAGGTGTGCATGTTTTTCAGTTTCACCTGGAAGCATTTCCAGTAAATCTGTACGGCCAATCAAATCTTTCAGACTTGATACGCCTAGCGCTGCTAACCATTCACGTGTTTCTTCCGCAATAAAGTGGAAGAAATTGATCAGCATTTCAGGCTCACCGATATAGTGTTCCTGACGTAAATGATCTTGCTGTGTTGCAACACCGGTCGCACAGTTGTTTAAATGGCAAATACGCAGGTATTTACAACCCAATGCGATCATCGGTGTAGAACCAAAACCGAAACTTTCAGCCCCAAGAATCGCTGCTTTCACAACGTCTAGACCTGTTTTCAAGCCACCATCAGTTTGTACACGGACTTTGCCACGCAGGTCATTCACACGAAGCGCCTGATGCGCCTCAGATAGACCAAGTTCCCATGGAGAACCTGCATGGTGAATTGAAGAAAGTGGAGAAGCCGCTGTACCGCCGTCATAACCAGAAATGGTAATGAAGTCTGCATATGCTTTTGCTACACCTGCCGCAATCGTACCAACACCCGGCTCAGAAACCAGCTTAACGGACACCATCGCCTGTGGGTTAACCTGTTTTAAATCGAAAATTAACTGTGATAAATCTTCAATTGAGTAGATGTCGTGATGCGGCGGCGGAGAAATTAATGTCACACCCGGTACTGAGTAACGTAAACGTGCAATTAAGCCATTCACTTTACCGCCCGGCAACTGACCACCTTCACCTGGTTTTGCACCTTGTGCCACTTTAATTTGAAGGACTTCTGCAGAAGTTAGATATGCAGGTGTCACACCAAAACGGCCAGATGCAATTTGTTTGATTTTCGAGTTACGAATAGTGCCGTAACGCGCTGGGTCTTCGCCGCCCTCACCTGAGTTCGAGCGACCACCAATAGTATTCATAGCGATTGCAATAGCTTCGTGCGCTTCAGGCGATAATGCGCCTAAAGACATCCCAGCCGAGTCAAAACGTGGCAGAATTTCTTCCACGGATTCAACTTGATCGAGTGCAATCGATTGATCTGTTTTCAGCTTGAATAAGTCACGAATCGTCGCGATTGGACGGTTATTCACTAGCTCTGCGTATTCTTTAAAGTCAGCATAATTACCAGAACGCACTGATTTATGCAGCGCATTGATCACGTCTGGGTTAAATGCGTGATATTCCTTACCGAATACAAATTTCAGCATACCGCCTTGATCGATTGGCTTACGTGATTTCCACGCCAAATCTGCCAATTTTTTCAAGTCATTTTCTAGATCAGAGAATGTTGCGCCTTTAATACGGCTCGGTACGCCAGTAAAGCATTTTGCAACCACTTCATCAGAGAGGCCGACCGCTTCAAACAACTGACCGCCCCGGTAAGAGGCAACAGTAGAAATACCCATCTTAGAAAGGACTTTCAGCAAACCTTTCTCAATGCCTTTACGGAAATTAGCTTGCGCATGGATTGGGTCACCCAGCAACTCACCTTTTGCGATCAAGTCATTGATCACATCATAAGCCAAGTATGGATAGATCGCAGTCGCACCGAAACCAAGAATCACCGCAAACTGATGCGCATCACGCGCCAAACCAGTTTCAACAATGATGTTGGCATCGGTACGTAGCCCCACATTGATTAAATAGTGGTGAACCGCGCCTGTTGCCATTAATGCATTTGCAGGTAAGAAGCCTTGACGGATTTTCTTATCAGACAATACAAGTAAAGTTTTTCCATCGCGAATCGCTTGTGCTGATTCTTCACAAATACGCGCGATAGCAACTTCTAAGCCTTCATCTTCTGCATAGTTCAGGTCGATGTCTGCAATTTCATAACCTTTACGACCAAGGGTACGGATTTGATGCATTTTCGAATTTGACAATACTGGGCTTGAAATGATCAGACGATCTGCATGCTCTGGACCTTGTTCAAATACATTTTGTTCACGGCCGAGACATGTCTCTAACGACATTACGATCGATTCACGTAATGGATCGATTGGCGGATTCGTAACCTGAGCGAACTGCTGACGGAAGTAGTCAGACACATGGCGCACTTGACGAGACAATACTGCCATTGGCGTATCGTCACCCATTGAACCCACGGCTTCCTGACCGCTTTCAGCGATTGGACGAAGCAATTGGTCACGCTCTTCAAAGGTAACCATGAACATTTTTTGTGAAGCTTTCAGGTCATCGCCTTTTAAGCCTTGATCACATAAATATTCTTCCAGCTCTGGACTGCCTTGTACACGTACTGAGTTTTCACGTAACCACTGACGGTACGGACGCATACGTTTGAGGTGATTACTCACATCTTGAGTATCGAGCATTTTGCCAGTAAAGGTATCGATCACCAAAATTTGACCTGGACCGACACGACCTTTAGATACAACGTCTTCAGGTTCATAACCCCAAACACCAATTTCTGATGCCAAGGTGATGTAACCATTTTTGGTAATTACCCAACGTGCTGGACGTAAACCATTACGGTCAAGCATACAAATCGCATGACGACCATCTTGAATTACCAGACCTGCTGGACCATCCCAAGCTTCCATATGTTTCGAGTTGAATTCGTAGAATGCACGTAAGTCAGCATCTATAGTTTCAACGTTTTGCCACGCTGGTGGAACCAACATGCGTAGCGCACGGAACAAGTCCATACCGCCACCAACAAGGATTTCCAGCATATTATCTAAGCTTGAAGAATCCGAACCTGTACGGTTTACAATTGGGTTCAGCTCAGTTAAACCTGGCAGCAATGGGTTTTCAAATTTTGGTGTACGCGCCATCGCCCAGTTACGGTTTGCGGTAATGGTATTAATTTCACCATTGTGCGCCAAGTAACGGAACGGCTGTGCCAAAGGCCAACGCGGTAATGTATTGGTTGAGAAGCGCTGATGGAATACCACGATGTGTGACTTTAAACGCTCATCAGCAAGATCGGTATAGAAGTCAGCAATCGCTGCTGGCATCATCAAACCTTTATAGCTGATCACAGTTGAGCATAAAGTAGTTACATAGAAGTATGGGTCAGCAGTCAACTGTTGTTCTGCACGACGACGTGCCATCACCAACTTACGGTTGAATTCAACCTCTGAAACACCCATTGGGCAATTCACGATAATTTGTTCAAATGCAGGCAATGACTGCATCGCGATTGAACCCAACGCATCGTTATTGGTTGGCACAACACGCCAAGCGATGACTTTACAGCCTTCGTCTTCGATTTCTTTGGTTAAAATTTGTTTTGCATGTGCGGCTAATGCAGGGTCTAGATTTAGAAATACCGTACCCACAGCAAAGATTTCACTCAATGTAATGTCACTGAGTTTTTTCGCTTCTTCACGGAAAAATTCTTTTGGCATAGCAAGGAGTAGACCACAGCCGTCACCGGTTTTGCCATCTGCGGCAATACCACCACGGTGGGTCATACAACTTAAACTATGCATTGCGGTTTTGACGAGATCATGGCTTGCATCACCCTGCATATGGGCGATTAAACCGAAACCACAGTTATCTTTAAACTCATCCGGTTGGTATAAACCTTGAGCGGGAGCTACAGTATTAGGCGATGGCATGTGCATAGCGTACCCTTCTTTTCTTTACAGCTCTTTCGAGCACTTAACAAACTAATTTCTTGTTGCGATTCGTCTTAACTTACTCACATGAATTGTTCTGTCGAGCAAAATTATTTCTTATTCACACCCTTAAGATAAACCGAATCCATCTTTGATGCATGAATAAAAAGTCAAATTTTCTGCTTTTGCAGTTCAGATCAGGGATAACGACTGGATTAATGACTTCGCACTTTTATCGAATCATTTTCGCGCCAAAACAGGGAGAAAAGTTCAATTTACGCACCAATTAAGCAATTTACATGCCAACTTGATGCATTTTCTCCTAAGATGGCTGATTACAAGCATTTTTTAGTTATAACAAATAATTCAAATTGTTCTTTTTTAATTTTATGCACTTTTTCTGTGCAGTTTAGACTTTTCCTAAGAGGTCTTGCGCTATTTTAGAACTAATTAAATGGATCGGTTACTTCTTGCTCTACCGGTGCAGGTTTTGGACGTGGTGCATCTACACTACTTTGTGATTTTTGCACATCAATCACATTTCCTTCAGCATCACGACGAGTCACCGTAGTACTTGTCGTTGCATTAGTGGGTGTTGTTACCGTCGCTGCAGCCGCCGCTTTTCGTGCGGCAATTTGCGCTTCGTCAATTTTCGGTAAAGGCACAGATTTTAATTTAACAGCATATAACTTTTGACTCGACGACATTTCTTCTGTGCCCAAATCATTCACATATGCTTGATATTGTTTAAATTCCACAACTTCAGGTTTGATTGAAGCAGGCAAAGCGATGTTGAGGCTCGACATTGCAGCTTTGGCATCATTTTGCAACGAATATGGTCCAGTTAAAATGACGTATTGCTCAGGATGGTCTTCACCAGAAAGACGTAGATAAATAAATTTGTGACGCTCAGGCTGCTTGCGTAAGAAGCTTTTTAAAATATCTTCTTCAGAAACCCGAAATAATTCAACACCATAAAGCTTGGCAGAGTCATTAATAAATTTAGTGCCGCGAAATTCTGGCTCATGTTGAGCTGTAGCAACCACACGGGTCGTCATATCAAGTGGACGCACTTCGTCATTTAATGCACCAAGATGGGACATTGCTGCCACTTTCTCTGGCTGAATTTGCAAATCCACTTCGGTTTCAGCTTGCTTTTCAACTTCAACCAATTCTTTGGTATCTGTAATCGCCCAGAAAACCAATGCAGCGAACAGACACACAGCTCCACCCACCAACCATGCGTAGTGATGAACTTTTTGCCATTGAGACTGCCGCGCTGCCATGATGTACCTACTCTGCCTGATTTGCCAAAATTGCCTGTTTCATTAACTCAACATCAAACTCTTTGGTGATGATGGCCTGACCTAATGATTTCAGTAAAATAAGTCGTAATTGCCCATTCAATACTTTTTTATCATGGGACATATACGCCAAAAATTCCTCTAGCGGAATTTTAGGGCAAACTATCGGTAATTGTGCACGTAAAATGATTTTTTTTGTACGCTCTAAATCTTCAACTGTGATCCAGCCCATACGATGGGACAAATCTGCAGCCATCACCATCCCTGTTGCAACGGCTTCACCATGTAACCATTCACCATACCCCAAGTACGATTCAATCGCATGGCCAAAGGTATGACCCAAGTTTAATAACGCACGCTCACCTTGTTCTTTTTCATCATTGGCCACAATACGCGCTTTATGGGCACATGAACGATAAACCGCTTCAGCCAACAAAGTTGCATCACCTGCAACTAAAGCATCCATATGCTGTTCAAGCCAAGCTAAGAATTCAACATCACCCAACAACGCATATTTGATCACTTCAGCCAAACCTGCAGAAAGTTCACGCGCTGGCAAAGTTTTTAATTGCGCCATATCCGCAAGGACCACTTGGGGTTGCTGAAAGGCACCAATCATGTTTTTACCCAGTGGATGGTTAATCCCTGTTTTGCCACCAACACTTGAATCCACTTGAGAAAGTAAAGTCGTCGGCACTTGAATAAAATACACACCGCGTTGATAGCATGCAGAGGCAAAACCGGTCATATCTCCAATAACACCACCACCTAATGCCAAAACCGTACAATCGCGGTTAAAGCCTGCTTCGAGCAAGGCATCAAAAATTAAATTCAAATGGTCTAAATTTTTATACTTTTCACCATCAGGCAAAATACATGTCGCAACAGTTTTCCCTAATGCCTCAATTGCTTCTACATAATGTTTTAAATAGAGCGGTGCAACTGTGGTATTAGAGACAATCATCACTTGTTTACCCTGAACATAAGGCTCAAGTAAAGTTTGTGGATCGAGGTCACTCCCAATAAAAATAGGGTAGCGACGATCACCGAGTTCAACATGTAAGGTTTGCATGAATTTAACCTTTTCTAACGAGATATATTTTGTGAAACAATTAAATTAAAAATTTTTTGCGCAAGATCTCTCGCAGCACCTTGATTGGTTTCAATAATATAGTGCGCGACTTCACGATAAAGAGGATCACGGGCAGCCAATAAATCTCGTAGCTTTTGCTCTGGATTTTCCACTTGAAGAAGTGGGCGATTTTTGTCGCGGTAGGTTCGTTGTAACTGAATTTCCACCGGAGTATATAGATAAACAACAATACCACGTTGTTTTAAAAATTCACGATTTGGGGGCTGAGTCACAGCACCACCGCCAGTCGCCAAGACCAGTTGTTTCTTTGCAGTTAACTCATCAATGACATTCGTTTCACGACTTCTAAAGCCTTTTTCCCCTTCCTTTTCAAAAATCCAAGGAATGGTCGCACCTGTTTTACGTTCAATTTCATGATCACTGTCTAGAAATTCACGTCCTAACAATTCTGCTAAATGTCGCCCTACGGTTGTTTTTCCTGCCCCCATTGGCCCTACCAAATATATATTTGGTAGGGTTTCAAACTCTTTGCTTGGCAAGGAGTCACCTATTTCTTTTGTTAAATTGAAAATATATTAATGATTTCTTGTAACACTGTCATTAACAATTCGCGGAGTAACAAAAATCAATAGCTCTCGCTTGTTATCAGATTTCAAATCTTTACGGAATAAACGACCTAGGTAAGGAATATCACCTAAAAATGGCACCTTAGTTTGAGCATTACGTGTTTCCTGTTCAAAAATACCCCCCAAGACCACAGTCTCACCATTATCAATCAAAACATTGGTATTAATTTGATTTTTATTAATCGTCAATTGACCTGTCGGTGTCGGGTTTCCTGGAGTATCGCTAGTAATATTGAGTAGCATTTGAACTTTACCGTCAGGCGTAATACTTGGCGTAACATCCAAGCTCAGTACAGCATCAATAAACTCGGTTTTTGAAACTGGATTTACACCACCTTCTGATGATTGATATGGAATCTGTGTACCAGATGAAACTTTAGCCATCTGCTTGTCTGCAGTTAGTACTTTAGGTGTGGAAATCACTTCCCCATAACCATCTGCTTGTAAAGCTGAGAGCTCTAAATCCAGCATAAAGTCAGACAAGCTAATTAAACCAAAAGCAATACGACTCGCACCTTGACTGGTTACACCTAAGTCAACGTTCAAGTTACTTGGACGTTGAATGGTATATTTCCCATCATCATCCGGAGTTTTTAAGTCCCAAAGTGTCGTATCACTACCACCCACCAATAAATGGTCATTTTGGTTAATCCCTTGTGACAGGATGCCCCATTTCACTCCCATCTCTTTAGTAAAATCCGTTGTTGCACGAACTATACGTGCTTCAACCATCACCTGTTTCACCGGAATATCCAGCAAATCGACCATTTTACGAATTTTATCGATATTTTGTGCAGTATCATTAATAATCAGTGTATTTGTACGCGTATCTGCAGAAATCGTTCCGCGTGGACTTAACAAATTACCCCGATCATCATCAGCATTATTACTATTATTTGACGAACCGCTATTACCCGCAGTTTTAGACTGCGTAATCAGCTTCTCTATCTCAGCAGCTTTTGCATAGCTTAACGTTAAATATTCAGTCTGTAATGGTGCCAACTTCATACTTTGACGTAAGGCTTTTGCTTCTTCTTCTTCCGCTTTAATCAACTCAGATACAGGCGCAATCCAAATCACATTACCATTACGACGTTTGTCCAAATTCTTGGTTTTCAATACGATATCTAGTGCTTGATCCCAAGGCACATCTTTTAAGCGAAGTGTAATATTTCCTTGAACCGTATCAGCAGCAACCATATTGATTTCAGTGAAATCAGCCAAAAGTTGCAGCACACGACGTACTTCAATATCTTGGAAGTCTAATGAAATCTTCTTACCGGTATAATGATTGGCAGCTTTAGGACGTAATGGATTCTTATCTTCCGGACGTTTCAAACTTACCGTTAATTTATTATCAGTTTGGTACGCCATATATTCATAGCTGCCCGTCGACTGAATGGTAATCACACCATTACCGCCATCATTATGTGCATCTACCGTTGCAACAGGTGTTGCAAAATCATTGACATTTAAACGGCGAGTCAAATGTGCAGGTACTTTATTGCCTAAAGTACGGATCACCACTTTACTGCCTTGCTGTTGAACATCAACGGGAGTATTTCCACCGAGTAAATCAACAACAACTTGACCTTCACCATTAGAACCACGGTGGAAACCAATATTTGAGATGCCCTGTTGCTGACGTTGTGCTACAGGCTGTACATAATTTGCAGCTTGTGCAGAGTTGATTTTTAAAATAAAGGTATTACCTTCAACACGCGTGGTAAAAGCGCCAGCATTGGCTAAATTTACCGTTAAGCGCGCACGTTGTGCATCCGAACTCACATCCACAGTGCTCGCTTCAGCCGTTGCCACAGGAATTGAACTTTGTTTTAAATTTTGTTGTGCTTTATCAAAGTCTAAAACCAATCGTGATGGTTGATCGAGTTGATAAGCTTGTGGTTGCGGCGGCAAGCCATTAAATATCACGCGAATTTCAGTCCCTTGACCTGGAATTTGCATTGGTACCACATTGGTTACACTCACCTGAGCATTGGCAACTTGCATCATCGCCATTGCAACAGCCCCCATCGAAAACTGACGAAACACATGATTCATTGTATTGCCATCCCCAAAAATAAAATCTTGTACACTATTCTTCATTTTTATTCCTTTAAGCTTAAGGTGCTGGTCCAATTAATATGAGACTTCTAGGACGCTCTACATATCCTTCTCGCCCATCCGGAATAATCTCAATCAAATCAATTTGAGTCGGGGTAATATTTACCACTCGACCATGATTGAGCCCCATATAACTTCCACGTTGAATACGCTCAACTTCACCATCAGGTGTCTGAATCAAGGCTAATATTTGCCCAGATTGGTTACGCATACTCCCCTTCATATTCAGGGTTTCGAGTGCATAACTCTCCAAAGGTTGAGGCTGACGACTCAAGTTTGGATAAACACGCTTGCCTGCCATGATTTTAAGTTCTGCTGCCAATGAACTTGGCAAGAACGGACTTTTTAAAGAGTGCGCCGCATAATTAAAAGTTTCGACAGGTACAAAATCTGGCGCAGGTTCAATCGCTAGTGGAGCTTGATTGCGTATATTTGCCATCTCTTGATTGACCACATCAATACGTGATTCACAACCAGCCAATACAAATCCAACCATCACAGAAAGTGCCAATTTATTCATTTTCATTTTGGAGCCTCCTGTGTGCTTGCTGAATCTGCAGCTTTCGCAGCACTTTCAGTATTTCCTTCGTAACGATATGTTTTCGCAGAAATTACATAATCAATTTTTGGAATATCTGAGTTCTTTTCTTTATTTTCAGTTGCTGTAATCGTTAAATTATGCAAAGTCACAATCCGTGAAAGCCCGGCAATGCCACTAACAAATGAACCAAAGGCATGGTAATCACCCGTTGCTTCGATATGAATTGGCTGTTCCGTAAAGAACTCTTGCTTCACTTCAGGTTCAAGACGAATAATTTTAAATTTCAGTCCAGAATTCACGCCTGTTAAGTTGATATCTTCAACCAAACCTGGAATTTCAGTTTCTTTCGGCAATTGTTCTAATTGTTGATTAAAACGTGCTTCCATATCCTGCAACTGCAACTGATATTGTTGCAAATTACGTAGTTTTGAATCTTTTTCACGAAACTCATTCAACAAATTTTGTTCTTGTGCATTGGCACTTGAAATAGCTTCAATCTTGCCTTTAATCGCCAAGAAATAGCCCAAAATTGCCACAAGAATAATGATAAAAATCCAACAGGTAATTTTGACTGAAATTGGCCAACTACCATAGTTATTCGGATCTAGCGTATTGAACTGCTGTACAAACTTATCAAAAGTCATTTTCTTTTTCGGAATGACCACAGCATCTTGATTCAATTGTTCAAATTCATCACGACTCATTTTGCAGCCTCCGGAGTTGGTGTTGCTGCAGTTTGTGCGTCAGATGTTTGCGCCGATGAAGCTGACTGTCCTGCATTTGCTGCTGGATCATTAATGGTCGGCTGCGCAATTTGCTCCAAATCAGCAGTCACAGTAAATGCACCATAAGATTCTTCTACGCGAGGAACCACTGACGTTGGCGCTTTGTCTTTTTTCTCTTCAGCCACAAGGAATGAGCTCATGAAGGCATTACGATACCAAGGCGATGCTTCCAAATTACGCAGTAAATCTGCAACAGTATTTGGACTTTCCGCACGCCCTTCGATCATAAATTTGTCGCCATTACGCTCAAATTTTGTGATGTACATATTGGCAGGTGTCACACGAACCAATTCATCTACAAGATGTACTGCGATTGGACGTTGACCTTGTAAGCCTTGAATCAACTTCATGCGTTCAATAATGGCATTACGCTGTTCTTGCAAACCGTCCAAAGACTTTAATTGAACATCTAAGTTTTGGTTATGACTGATAATCAATTGGTTCGCTTGTTCTTGATCTTTTAATTTGTGATCAAAGTACAACCATGTTAAACCAACCCCAATTACCCCAATTAAAAAAGCCCCAATACAAAGTGCAATAAATTCTTTTTTTCGTTTCTCTCTTAGCTCATCACGCCAAGGGAGCAAGTTAATTTTTGCCATTAATCAAAACTCCTCAATGCTAGACCGCATGCCACCATGAGTGATGAGGCATCATTTTCAATTTTTTTAATATCAATTTGAGGTGAAAAACCCATTTGTAAGAATGGATTGGCAATCGTGACACGGTAACCCAATTTTTGTTGAAGTAGTTTTGCAAGCCCCGGAATATTGGCATTCCCCCCTGCCAATAAAATGTGGTCAATTTCGTTGAACTGTGAAGATGAGAAGAAGAACTGTAAAGAACGTGCTGCTTGTTGAACGACAGCTTCTAAGAAGGGTTCTAAGACTTCGATATCATAATCATCTGGCAAGGCACGTGTTTTTTTCGCACGACCCGCTTCTTCGAAAGACAATGCATAGCGATTTTGAATTTCCTGCGTCAATTGTTTGCCACCAAACACTTGCTCACGGGTATAAATCACTTTGTTATTCTGCATGACAGATAAGGTCGTCATACTATGACCAATATCTAAAATACCCACGGTATTCACACCCATTGGCAAAGTATCTGAGAAAACTTTAAACGCATTTTCAATTGCAAAGCTTTCTACATCGCCAATTTTTGGTGTAAGACCAGCAAGCTGAATGACTTCCGCACGCGCTTCGACATTTTCAATACGCGTAGCGACAAGCAAAACATTGACACGATTTGGGTTGGACAGACGATCTGGCAAGACCTCAAAATCAAGGCTCGCTTCATCAAGTGGGAACGGAATATATTGCTCAGCATCATCACGAATCTGAATTTCACGTTCATCATCGTTCATATCTGCGTCCATTTCGATGATTTTTGTAATCACCATCGACGTTGGAACCGCCAAAGCTGCATTAGTGGTCTGCGTATTGGCCAAATTAATTGCGCGCTCTAAACAGTCACCGACAGCTTCCGGATTCAATATGTTCTTTTCAACAACACTTCCTTCTGGTAACGGGACCAAAGCATAGCTTTCTACCCAATACCGTCCACTTTTTACAGAAAGTTCCAAAACCTTAACAGAAGTCGAACTAATATCTACTCCTATTAACCCCTTATTTGGCTTACGATATAACCTGAGCACAATATAATTCCTATTATTTTTTTATCCCCAAAAAAAATTAACCCACTAATTAGCATTGGTCTATAATTTTATACAGATACAATAACTCATCTAACAATCCGTATATCGAAAGGATATACTGACCACCAATTAGTTTGCCATTAGCTCTTATTAAAACTTACTTGTTATGAAAAAGCTATCTTGTTCAGGCCTTGTTCATCCATTTTTTTTGGCCATTATTATTATTTTGGTCGCAATTCCAATGGGTTTCTATGGCATGTATCTCTATATTGCCCCGTCTTTGCCTGAAATGTCCATCTTAAAAAAGGCTCCATTATTAAAACCATTACAGGTTTATAGTGCTGATAATGAGCTGATTGCAGAATATGGTGGCAAACTTTCGGTCCCTGTAGAGTACGACCAAATCCCGTCTCATTTCATTCATGGCTTTTTAGCTGCGGAAGATTCTTCGTTTTTTGAACACAGCGGTATTAGTTTCAAAGGATTGGGGCGTGCCGTCAGTGAAAGTATTACCGGTTCCGATGTGCAAACCGGTGGTTCAACCATTACCATGCAGGTTGCAAAAAACTATTATCTGACTCCAGAGCGTACTTTAAAACGTAAACTGACCGAAGTTTTCCTTGCTCGAAAAATTGAACAAAATCTAAGTAAAGAAGAAATTTTAACGCTGTATGTCAACAAAATCTTTTTAGGAAAAAATGCCTACGGGATCGCAGCAGCAGCAAAAATTTATTATAACAAGAGCCTGCAAGATTTAAGTTTGGCTCAAATGGCAATGATTTCAGGCTTACCTAAAGCACCTTCAAAATACAATCCTGTAGCCAACCCAAAACGTGCTTTAGAGCGTCGTAATTGGATTTTAGGCCGTATGTTGCAATTGGGGTATATCAATCAATCTGAATATCAAAAAGCGATTGCTGAACCGATTAATCTCGATATGCCTGACCGCGGGGTCAGCAACAAATTCCCCTACGTCGGGGAAATGGTTCGCTCTGAGCTCGTAGAAAAGCTTGGTGAACAAGCGACGGATTCTGGCTATAAAGTCTACACCACTATCAACAGCCAACGCCAAGCCTATGCTGAGCAGGCTGTACAAGAGGGTCTCGAAGCTTACGATAGACGACATGGTTGGCGTGGTGCAGAAGCACATGATGAACCCTTAAAAAACTTTATTCCATATGCCAACACCTATCCTGCCGAAGTAACCAAAGTCAACAACACCAGTATCGAAGTGTTGATGCAAGACGGCAGTAGTGTGACAGTTCCATGGTCAGGTCTGTCTTGGGCACGTCCCTATCGCAATGCCAATAGTGTAGGCAATGCGCCAAGCAAAGCCTCACAAATTGTTAAAGTAAAAGATATTATTCGCCTACGTCCGAATGCTGATAAAAGCTCATGGGCTTTGGTGCAAATTCCAAAAGCGCAAGGTCAATTAATTGCACTTAATCCCAACAATGGTGGTATTGAAGCCATTGTGGGTGGTTATAATTTTTATCAATCTAAATTTAACCGTGCTCTACAAGGCTGGCGTCAGCCGGGTTCAACCATTAAACCCTTTGTTTATGCTTTAGCACTTGAACGTGGCATGACTCCGTATTCCATGGTCAATGACAATCCAATTACGATTGGCAAGTGGACGCCTAAAAACTCTGACGGTCGCTATTTAGGGATGATACCTCTACGCCGTGCCCTCTATTTATCACGTAACACAGTTTCAGTACGCTTATTACAAGTCGTCGGGATTGAACGTACTCGCCAATTATTTATGGATTTTGGCTTACAAGAAAACCAAATTCCAAGTAACTACACCATTGCTTTAGGTACCCCACAGGTGTTGCCGATTCAAATGGCGACAGGTTATGCGACTTTTGCCAACGGTGGATATCGTATTCAACCCCATTTTATTAGCCGTATTGAAGATGCTTATGGCAAAGTCATTTATCAAGCCAATCCTGAATATGCATGTATTCAATGTATCAATCAAAAGGACGAAGTTGAATCTGCAGATCCGACCACGCCGGATGATGAAGTGATTGAAGTCACCAATCAGGATAACAAGCCCGCTGAATCAAAAATTTCCGATACTGAAGCAGCAAACTATAAACAAGCTCAGCGGATTTTGAAGTCAAGTTCAGCCTTTGATATGGCGAACATCTTGCGTGACGTGATCCAACACGGTACAGGTCGTGCGGCTTTAAAAATTGGTCGCGGTGATTTAGGCGGTAAAACCGGTACAACCAATGATGCAAAAGACGCGTGGTTTGCTGGATTTAATGGAAAATTGGTCACTGTGGCTTGGGTCGGTTTTGACCAACCCTCTACTTTAGGTCGCCGTGAATATGGTGGTGTTGCAGCATTGCCTATTTGGTCAGATTTTATGGCGAAATCACTTAAAGGCACACCTGAAGCTTGGGTGCGTTTAGACACCCATGCCAAGAATCCAATCAACCGTAATTCGGCTAAAGCGACTCAAGGTCAACCTGAACAAGATCGTGCAGCAACGCCACCAATGGCTCAACCGCTGTATCGTCCTGCTCCTGTTGCACCGAAGCCTCAGGCTTCGCAAAATGATTTTGACGACCTTCCTGGGTCTACTGAAACCAATCTTGCACCGACTCGAACTGCGCCTCCGCCAATGCAGCCTAAACCACAAGGTGCAGAGCATAAAACGGACGCACTTGATCATCTCATCGATCAAGTTCAGTAAATACTGCATAAAAAAAGCCCTCAAACGAGGGCTTTTTTATCACTTCCAATGCATTATTTCTTTTTAAAGAGATAAATTTGATACTGCGCTTGCAACTCAAATTGTTCATTTTTTTCTAGAGCTTCTCGACGCTCAGCTTTCACTTTATAGGCATAAGGCGTCATTGCAATTAAGTTTTTGAGATCCTGCTGAGAAAGTGACATTTTCGCTTGAACCACTTGTTCACTTTCCAATTCAAAATCATTCGCCAGTTGTTCCACAAATTTATGCGGTTCATGTAGTTTTACTTCTTCAAACAGGGCTTCACGCATTGCATAAAGATGCTCTGGCGCAGGTGTGACCACCATCAAGTGCCCTTCAGGCTTTAACACACGAAGGATTTCTTCTTGAGGAATAGGACTAAATAAACTCGTACACAAGTCAATCGAATGATCTAATACAGGTAAGGTTGCCCCTGTCCCAACCACCCAAGTCACCTCTTTATTCAGTTTAGCGGCCACTTGTACTGCATTTTTAGCGATATCGACACCCACACACTGTAATACTTCAGCTTGCATCGCATCGGTGTAATAGCCTTCACCACAGCCAATATCCAACAAGTTTTCAACCCTTAATTTTTGAATCAAAGCCACCACTTCCTGTTGCAGAGGTGCATAGTGACCGGCACTCAAAAACGCACGACGCGCCTGTACAGATTCTGGCGTATCGCCTGGGTTTTTACTGTGTTTATGCTGAACCACATGTAAATTGACATAGCCTTGTTTTGCAACATCATAGCTATGATTATTTTCACAGCGCCATGTCCGCTCTGTGAGTTTTAATGCTTCACGGCATACAGGACACATCAACAGGTTCATCATTTACTCCACTATATTTTGAAATAAAAAAACCGGCATCTGTGGGAGCAAATGCCGGTTTCGTTTATTTATTTGCTTAACGTAATTTTAAAGTCATTAGACCCAAAACTACCAGCATAATTGTAATAATCCAGAAACGAATCACCACCTGCGTTTCACGCCATCCCTTTTTTTCATAGTGATGGTGTAGCGGTGCCATTAAGAATACACGCTTGTTCCGCATACGCAGCGAGCCAATTTGCAAGAAGACAGAAATAGCTTCAACCACAAAGACACCGCCCATAATGGCAAAAACGATTTCTTGACGAACCATGACTGCAATCGTACCGAGCATCGCACCTAGAGATAAGGCACCGACATCACCCATAAACACTTGAGCAGGATGTGCGTTAAACCATAAGAATGCCAAACCAGCACCGATCATTGCCGCACAGATCACGACAAGTTCAGATGCGTATTTCACATAAGGGATATGTAAATAATCGGCAAAACGAACATCACCAGCCAGATAAGCAAATACACCTAAACCTGCGGCAACCAGAACGATTGGCATAATTGCTAGGCCATCTAAACCATCGGTTAAGTTCACAGCATTAGATGCGCCGTTAATCACCAAATAAGTAAAGACAATAAAGCCAATACCGAGTGGAATAATAGACAATGGAATGCTAATTTCTTTAAAGAATGGAATCAGCAGATCCAACATATTTGAGGTATGTACTGGGTTTGCTTGCTGTGTCGCAATCACATAGAGCGCAATACCGGCGCCTAACGATGCCACAGAAGTCCAAAAGAATTTCTTCTTCGCAGGCAGACCGGCATTGTCTTTATAACGGATTTTAATCCAGTCATCGGCCCAGCCAACAGCACCAAAGATCACCATCACGCCAAGTACAATCCATACATAAGGGTTTGAAAGATCGGCCCAAAGTAAGGTTGAAATCCCAATAGATAGTAAAATCAACACACCGCCCATAGTCGGTGTGCCCATTTTTTTGGCATGATTTTCAGGTGCAAATGAACTGACTGCCTGACCATATTTGAGAGCTTGCAATTTGCGGATCATCACAGGTCCAAGCAACAGACCAATGGCCAATGCCGTTAAGACACTGAGTAGTGAACGAAGCGTTAAATAACGAACAACCTGAAACGAGCTGTGATAACCCGCAAGCTGCTCAAATAACCATAACAGCATTAAAGTTTCTCCATCAATTCAGCCATCAAAGTTTCCATGTGGGTATAACGAGAACCTTTAAACAGGAAACTCATGGACTGAGGCTGATGTGTTTTGACTAGACTAATTAATAACGGTAAAGCCTGTTCTTGAGTAAGAAAGGCCTGTAATTTTTTACCATATTGTGTACTGCGCGCGCCTTCTTGCACAGCAGGTGAAAACTCACCGACAGCAACGACAAATTGAAGACCAGCGTGTGACACAAGGTCACGTCCCAACATGTAGTGCTGCTGTGCAGCAGATGAACCTAACTCACCAATATCCCCAATGACCATGACTTTGATGCCATCTTGCTGCGCAAGTACATCAGCAGCAGCACGCATTGAGGTTGGATTTGCATTGTAAGTATCATCAATAAACAAATAATCTTTATGTTGAATAAAGTTTAGACGGCCTTTGGCACCTGTCGCATGTTCAAGCCCCACAACGATATCATCTAAACTCACACCAATCGACAACGCGAAAGCTGCGGCTGCAGTGGCATTTTGCACATTATGTTCACCAGCAAATGGCAGTTGAACTGGACGTGAACCTTGCGGCGTATTTAAGATAAAACGAGAAGATTGAGCCTGAAGTTCAATCTCAGTCGCAAAGACATCCCCGCCCTGACCAAAACTCATTACTTGCTCAGTTTGCACAGCTTGACGAATGGCATCTGTAAAATCATCTGCCGCAGGCACAATCGAAGTTCCTGTTTTCGCTATATGTGCATAAATTTCAGACTTGGCACGACAGATGCCATCACGCCCACCAAATTCACCCATATGAGCGGTGCCAATATTTAAAATTCCGGCAACCTGAGGCTGTACCAAATTTGAGGTGTAATCAATTTCACCTTTATGACTGGCACCAAGCTCCATCACGGCATACTGATGTTCTGGACGCAACTCAAGTAACATCATCGGCACACCAAGGTCATTATTTAAATTACCGCGCGTAATTAATGTTGGTGCAAGACGAGAAAGGATACTCCCGAGCATCTCTTTGGTTGTGGTTTTACCACTGCTTCCTGTCAAGGCAATGACTTTTAAAGCTGGGTTTTGGGCACGACGAAATGCACCCAAATGTCCAAGCGCCAAACGTGTATCTGCAACCACCAACTGACAAATATCCACATCGACCGGATGACTCACAATGGCAATTTCACAACCCTTTTCAGCCACTTGAGCAAGGAAGTCATGCGCATCAAAGCGTTCACCTTTCAGGGCAAGAAAAGTATCGCCTTGCTCTGCATGACGTGAATCGGTCAAAATTCGTTTCACAGGACCTGTCGGCGCTTGATTATTATGCCAGTGACCTCGTGTCGCTTGAACCAACTGTTCGGCAGTCCATGGTTCTAATGGAACCGTACTGGTCGTTGAAGTATGCATATCTGTTTCCTATTGCGCTGGATAAGCCGAGTCAGTGTTGTGATGCTGTGAATCAATCGCTGATTTCGCTTCCACCACATCATCAAACCAATGTTGAACTCCATCAATTTCTTGATAGTTTTCATGGCCTTTACCAGCAATCACCACAATATCACCCGCTTGCGCATGGTTGACTGCGAATTTAATCGCTTCACGGCGGTCATGGATTTCATGGACAGTTTTTCCAGTGAAATCAATACCAGCCTTCATATCTGCAAAAATTTGTTCTGGGTTTTCAGTACGTGGATTATCTGAGGTAATCAACGCAATATCTGCATGGTTTAATGCCGCTTGTGTCATCAATGGACGCTTACCACGGTCACGATCACCACCACAGCCAAACACCGCCCATAGCTGTTGCGATACATGACGTTTTAAAGTCTGTAACACTTGAATCAAGGCATCTGGTGTATGTGCATAATCCACCACAAACAGGCGTTCATCATCACGAATCACTTGCATACGACCCGGTGCACCTTTTAACTCGGGCGCAGTTGCGATCAAGGCAGATAAGTCAAAACCCGCTTGCTCCGCTGAAATTAAGCTCGCCACAATATTTTCAATATTGAAGTGTCCCAATAATGGACTTTGCACCACAAATTCAGCTTGAGCAGTACGCAATTTAAATTGTGCGCCCGTTAAGCTGTATTGAATATCCGTCACTTGATAATCCGCAGCCTGACGCGTTGAATAAGTCAAAATTTTAGGCTGAGCCGGGTTTTGGCGTGCGGCATTCAGCATCACTTCTGCATGTTCATCATCGAGATTGATGACTGCAACTTTGAGCGATGGAAACTGAAACAAACGTGATTTCGCTTCAGCATAGGCTTCAAGGGTTTTATGATAATCCAAATGGTCACGACTTAAATTGCTATAAGCGGCAATTTCAATTGCACAGCCATTTAATCGGCCTTGTTCTAAGCCATGCGAACTTGCCTCAATGGCAGCAAACTCTGCTCCCTCAAGTGCATATGCATGCAACGCATTTTGCATATGCAACGCATCTAAAGTGGTGTGAGATGAGGCTTCTAAATTCGGTAAAATTCCGTTACCAGTGGTTCCCATCACTGCACATTTTTTGCCTTGCAGCATGAGTAATTCAGCGATTAAACGAGAGATCGTGGTTTTACCATTGGTACCCGTCACTGCCAAAATTCGTGCAGCTTGAGCTGGTTGAGTCGCCTGTAAATATTGCTTTTGCCACTGCCCCATCAATTGACGCACATCCGCGATCACGACACTTTGATCCAAGCCCAAATCAGTTTCTGAAATGACAGCCAACGCGCCATTCTCTAACGCTGCACGTGCAAATTGTGCTGTTTTTTCAGGTTGCGAAAACGAAGTCAGGGCAATAAATATTTGCCCTGCTGTAACTTTGCGACTATCCAGATTGAAGCCCTGAAAGGATTGCAACATCCATTCAGCGGGCTGTTCAACGGTGTATAGATCTTGAAACGTAATTTTCATTCATCACCTATTACTGGATCTTAGGAGTGTCTAAAGGTTTATCTAATGGTACGTTCATTAAACGTAAAGATTCTTGCATTACACGAGCGAAAACTGGTGCAGCCACCAGACCACCGTAATACTGACCTGTCGGGTTTTCCACCACAACAATCATGGCCAAACGTGGATCACTCACTGGTGCAACACCGGCAAAGAGTGCTCGATATTCTGAAGTCGAATAGCCTTTACGGTCTGCACGTAATTTATGTGCTGTACCAGTTTTACCTGCCACGCGATAACCCGGAATATTGGCTTGACGTGCCGTACCACCCGGTAAGGTCACCGCTTCCATCATTAAAAGCACTTGATCAGCAATTTTAGGGTCAACCATCTGCTCACCTTTCGGCTTTTCCTCAAGCTTGTACAAGCTCAGTGGCATTTTGACGCCTTTGTTGGCAATCATGGCATAAGCATCAGCCAGTTGAAGCACTGTAGCGTTCAAACCATAACCATAAGCCATGGTCGCTACTTCTGACACATTCCATTTACTCTTCGGCAAAATCAGACCAGCACTTTCGCCGGGGAATTTCACCGCTGAACGTTGACCAAAGCCAAGACGTTGATAGAACGTTGGTAATGTTTCATAAGGGAGAGATAAAGCGATTTTTGCCACACCGACGTTAGACGATTTTTGAATAATGCCGCCCAAAGTCAGAGGGCCATAGTTATGCGTATCTCGGATAGTATGATTCCCTACACGCATAGAACCGGGTGTGGTATTTACAACGGTATTTGCCGTGTATTTACCGCTTTCCAATGCCATTGCCACGGTCAATGGCTTCATGGTTGAACCTGGCTCAAAGGAGTCAATCGCACCACGGTTACGCATAGCATCTTTATTTAAGACACCTTTTTTATCATTCGGGTTGTACGACGGCCAAGACGTCATCGCTAAAATTTCACCTGTTTTGACATCCACGGCAATCGCGGTTGCAGAACGTGCGTTATTGGCTACGCCGGCTGCAGTCAACTCACGATACATAATGTATTGCAAACGTGAATCAATACTCAGCGTGATATTTTCACCCGACTCAACCTCTTTCACGATCTCAGGGTCTTTAACGCGGTTGCCTTTTTTATCTCGGACAATTTGCTGCGCACCATCTACGCCTGCAAGACGTTCATTCAATTGCATCTCTAAACCTTCGATGCCCATACCCTCACTATTGGTTAAACCAATAATTTGTGAGTTTGGCTGAGGCTGTGGATAGTAGCGCTTATAGTTTTTCTCGGTATATACCCCCTGAAAGTCACGTTTCATGATCAATTCAGCTTGTTGTGGTGGCACTTCTTTCTTTAAAACTAAATAACGTGAACGTGGACGCTCATTCATTTTGCGTCTCAATTCAGCACGATCCATCCCTACAGCATCAGCGAGTTCATCTAAATTCAGATTTTT
This sequence comes from Acinetobacter sp. YH12027, assembly GCF_013420085.1. Lineage (NCBI taxonomy): Bacteria > Pseudomonadati > Pseudomonadota > Gammaproteobacteria > Moraxellales > Moraxellaceae > Acinetobacter > Acinetobacter sp. YH12027. The sequence goes on along the minus strand of NZ_VOYW01000006.1, from coordinate 121,074 downwards.
ATCTGGTAATTGACGTTTTAACTTACGATTGTTTGGATCTTTAGCCAATTCGGCCGTAATTTCTTCAAAGAGTTTTTTATTGTCAAAATAATCACGTGGATCGATCACGATTTTCATGATCGGAGTACTAATGGCCAAAGGAACGCCGTGACGGTCATAGATTACACCGCGCATGGCTTTTAAGGTTTCAGTTCTTAAAATTTTGGCATTGGCTTTATTTTGTAAAAAGTCTTTGTTGATGATTTGTACATAAAAAGCCCGACCGACCAATGCAATAAAGCACAGTAAAACCACTGCCCACATCAAGTGATAGCGCCACATCTCCACCGAAATGGCTGTACGACCAGTAACAGACTGCTGTTTTTTACGCGGAGTTTGTTTGTTTCTCTTTTCAACCATGTGACCGGCAGCCTATTTTTTCTGTTCTGGAGTTTGTGGCAATGAAATAACAACGGTTTGTGCAATAGGAGGCGAATACATCCGTAATTGGGTAACTGCACGTGTCCCAATTTGGGCTGTTGCACCGAAAGTTTGTTGTTCGATCAGCAAACGTCCCCATTCTGCGTTGAGGTCATCCCTTTCACGCATATAGGTACTCAATTGACGATAATCTTGGCGATATTCAAAGACTTGAAACACTACCATAATCGCACTCACAAAAACCAAGAGCAATAAAATGCCATATGTAATGATTTTCTTCGACTGCGATTGATCAGAGTTTTTTTCGATTGCTTCGGTTTTCATTCTTTGCCTTTTAAGCTAAACGCTCTGCCACACGAAGCCAAGCACTACGAGATCGCGGATTGGCTTTAACTTCTTCTTCACTTGCTTTAATTCGTGACACTTTTTTTAAGCGGCGGGTATCTTCGCGTTTTTGTGGTAAACCCCAGCCTGTGTCTTCTGCAAGTGTAGATTCTTTTTGAATAAATTGTTTAATTAAACGATCCTCTAAAGAGTGGAAACTGATCACTGCAAGAGTGCCTTCAGGTTTCAGCATATCCACCGCTTGAGGTAAGAAGATATCAATATCGTCGAGTTCTTTGTTAATAGCAATACGAATTGCTTGGAAAGTTCGTGTCGCTGCATGTTTATTTTTTTCCCATTTCGGGTGGGCAACTTTTACGATTTCTGCCAATTGAGCTGTAGTTTCAATATACCCTGCCGCTTTAATCGCTTTGGCAATACGGCGGCTATAACGTTCTTCACCATATTTAAAAATAATATTGGCCAAATCTTCTTCTTCAATATCAACCAACCACTCTGCGGCTGTTGGACCTTGTGAGTTGTCCATACGCATATCAAGTGGGCCATCTTTCATAAAGCTAAAGCCACGCTCTGCTTGGTCTAACTGTGGAGATGACACCCCTAAATCCGCCATAATACCGTCGACCAAATCGATACCACGACTACGCAGTTCTTCTTTTAAATCGGCAAAACTGGCGTGAATAATTTTAAAACGCGCATCTTCTTGTTCTAATTCTGCTGCAACGACCAATGCTTGCGGGTCTTTATCAAAGGCATAAACACGTGCATTTTCATCTAATTTAGACAGTAATAAACGCGTATGACCGCCACGCCCAAATGTGCCATCTACGAAAATTCCTGTATTGCGATCTGCCAGTAAAGCATCAACAGTTTCATGAAGTAATACAGAAATATGCGACATAAGGGTTCGTTCAACACAGCTAAAAATGTAACTGCACATTATTACCTTGTTTTAGCAAAGCTCCAAACGTCTTTTTGTACAGAAATATTACTTTCCATAGAGAAAACCGTTTTTATTTTTTGCCATCCATTAAAAAACCTCCCGAAGGAGGTCTTTGAACATCTCAAATCATAGATTTCGATGTATTAACGCTTGTTATTGTAGATCTGATCGAAGATCGCACCATTCACAAAATGTGTTTGTTGTGCTTTTGCCCAACCACCAAACACTTCATCAATGGTAAAGGTTTTTAATGGCGGGAACTGTGATTTATATTTTGCTAAAACTGCCGCATTACGTGGGCGGTAGAAATGACGAGCTGCCATCTCTTGACCTAATGGAGAATAAAGATAATTGATATAGCCTTGAGCTAACCATTTATTACCATTTTTTTCGACAGTTTTGTCCACGATTGCCACTGAAGGCTCAGTCAAAATCGACATCGATGGATACACGATATCAAATTTATTTTTACCCAAAGTTTTTTGAGTAACTAAAGCTTCGTTTTCCCAAGTCAATAACACATCACCAATACCACGTTCTGCAAATGTAGTCATCGATGCACGTGCCGCAGAGTCCATCACTTTTACGTTATAGTACATTTTACCCACGAAATCTTTGGCTTTCGCTTCATTACCACCCGGCTGTTTCAAAGCATAACCCCAAGCTGACAAGTAAACCCAACGTGGGAGACCGCCAGTTTTCGGGTTCGGGGTAATAATTTGTACGCCCAGCTTGGTTAAATCAGACCAATCTTTAATATGTTTCGGGTTGCCCTTACGCACCATGAAGACAATCGTTGACGTATATGGCGCTGAGTTATGTGGAAACTCTTTTTGCCAACCTGGTTGAATCTGACCAGACTTCACAATTTCTTCGATGTCATTGGCCAACGCCAAAGTCACGACATCACCTTTTAAGCCATCAACCACGGAACGGGCTTGTTTGCCTGAACCACCATGTGATTGTTTAAATGCAACCGTTTTACCGGTACGCTCTTTCCAATATGCACCAAATGACTTATTAAATTCGTCATAAAATTCACGCGTTGCATCATAAGAAACGTTTAAAAATTCACGATCAGCGGCCTGAGCAGACGCTGAGAAAGCAACACCAGTGGCAAGCAACGCAGCACTGATCCACGCCTTAAATTGAGTTTTCATAACAGCCAGCATAAATTTATATTCAATACTGCTAAATATATGAAATAAAGTCATAAATCGCAATTGCAGCGTGTTTAGACGTCTTGCTGAATACAGCCAACACAGCGAATTTAATTGTTTGTTTTTCATATTAAAATACACAAAAACAATCTACTTATTCCCTATATATAGATTTTTATGCATTACATATGCAAAAAACGGATAATCTAAATTATCCGTTTTTACAACGCCCATTATGGTGGATCGTTTTACTCTTTATTCTTTTCACTATAAATTTGATCGAAAATCGCACCATTCACAAAATGTGTTTTTTGCGCTTTAGCCCAACCGCCAAACACTTTATCAATGGTAAAGGTTTGAACTTTCGGGAATTGAGCAGCGTACTTTGCAGTGGCTTTTGCATCGCGAGCGCGGAAGAAATATTTACCTGCCAGCTCTTGACCTTTAGGTGAATATAGATAGTTCAAATAACCCTTCGCCAAATTTCGATTACCATTTTTATCGACGGTTTTATCTACCACAGCCACCGAAGGTTCAGCTAAAATTGAAATAGACGGATAAACAATGTCATATTTATCTTTGCCTAAGCCCTGAGTTGCTAACAGTGCCTCATTTTCCCAAGACAGCAAGACATCTCCAATGCCACGCTCAGCAAAGGTCGTGAGTGAACCACGTGCGCCAGAATCCAATACTTTGACATTACTATAGAGTTTTTTCACCAATTCTTTGGCTTTGGCATCATTGCCACCCGGTTGTTTTAAGGCATATCCCCATGCTGATAAATAGATCCAACGCGGTGCCCCACCTGTTTTTGGATTTGGCGTAATAATTTCAACGCCCGGTTTGGTCAGGTCATTCCAATCTTTAATTTTTTTCGGGTTACCTTTGCGCACCAAAAATACGATGGTTGAGGTATACGGTGCAGAATTATGTGGAAATTGCTTTTGCCAGTTCTTATTGATTTGTCCTGTCGCCACAATTTCATCAATATCATTGGCCAATGCCAAAGTGACAACGTCTGCTTGTAAACCTGTTGCCACTGCACGAGCTTGTTTGCCAGAACCACCATGTGATTGTTTAAAGTTAATCTCTTGTCCTGTACGTTTTTTCCAATATTGTCCAAATTCTTGGTTATATTCCTGATAAAACTCACGTGTTGGGTCATAAGAAACATTTAAGAAATCTTTTGCGGCATACACCTGTACCGCCACCCCACCCAACAAAGCGAAAATGCCCGATGCTATTATTTTTTTCATCTGCTCAAACTCAAATTGATCTTGAGAGCACTATATAAATCAAAAATAACTTTAACAATCAGCTATCTATAATATAAATTCAAATCTATTTCTGTTTTAAAGATATCTAAAAATAACGTATTTAAAGCTTTAATTCTGCTAATACAGCAACAATCAGAAGCGATCTCCATGCTATCTTCATAGTTGTTTGCTAAAACATCCGAAAATCTGGAGAAAACAGTCTATTTAGGTAATCCTAGTACAGACTTTTTTAGTTTTTTTGTAAAAATTGTGACGTAGTTCTACTTTTTAATTACGAAAGATGGTTAAATCGTAGTCTAAATATTAAAACTATTTTGCAAATAAAAAGTTCCATCACCAAAACTAGGGGGAGATTTGGACATGAAATTTTCATACGCACTATGCCTAGGCTTAAGTTTAAGCGTGACTGCACAGACTGGATTTTGTGCTGCAACCAGCACCGCATCGAATAACAAACTTACGATGCCTGCTGAACGTACCTCATTGATCGAAAAAGCGATTAATCAGCAAAAATCTGAAGGTAAAGGCCGTACTGACGATAATTTAAAAGTACTTACGTCTATTAAAGCTGCACCGACTCAAAGTTTCTTTGCATCACAAAACCAAAGTTTTTCTCGTTTTGTTCAAGCCATTTTCTCTGGTAGCAACTCATAACGACATCAGCATACTGATGCTGTCCAAGCTATTGTTTTAGACGAGTTCCCCTACTGTCGTCTAAAAAATACTAAAAAACGCCTGATCATTCAATGTTGAATTAAGCATTAAGTGATCAGGCTTTTTCGTTATAATAGATCCCAATTTACATTCTGATTAAAAGCTGATTATGACTGTTCGTACTCGTATCGCACCTTCTCCTACTGGTTTCCCGCATGTTGGGACTGCTTATATTGCATTGTTTAACTTATGTTTTGCGAAGCAACATGGCGGTGAATTTATTCTTCGTATTGAAGATACAGACCAACTGCGCTCTACCCCAGAATCTGAGAAAATGATTTTAGATTCATTGCGTTGGTTAGGTTTGAACTGGTCAGAAGGTCCAGATGTAGGTGGCCCTCATGCGCCATACCGTCAATCTGAACGTATGGACATTTATAAACAATATGCTTTGGAACTGGTTGAAAAAGGTCATGCATTCTACTGCTTCGCAACAGCAGAAGAACTCGATCAAATGCGTGCGGAACAACAAGCACGTGGTGAATCACCGCGTTATGACGGTCGTGGCTTAAAACACACTGCAGAAGAAGTTGCACAGCGTTTGGCTGCTGGTGAACCGCATGTCATTCGTATGAAAGTGCCTGAAGAAGGGATTTGTAAATTTAACGACTTACTACGTGGTGAAGTCGAAATTCCTTGGGCGCAAGTCGACATGCAAATTCTACTGAAAACCGATGGTTTACCGACGTATCACTTGGCAAACGTGGTTGATGACCATTTAATGGAAATCACTCACGTGATTCGTGGTGAAGAATGGATTCCATCTGCGCCTAAACACCAATTGTTGTACAAATATTTTGGCTGGGACATGCCAGTGCTATGCCACATGCCGTTGTTACGTAACCCAGATAAATCAAAACTGTCTAAACGTAAAAACCCAACGTCAATTAACTACTACAAAGACATCGGCGTTTTACCTGAAGCATTATTGAACTATTTAGGCCGTATGGGCTGGTCAATGCCGGATGAAAGTGAAAAATTCACTTTGGCTGAAATGATTGAACACTTTGACATTCAACGTGTATCACTAGGCGGTCCAATCTTTGATGTTGAAAAGCTAAACTGGTTAAATGGTCAATGGATTAAAGGTTTAACACCGGGTCAATTGCTCGATACCCTACTGGCTTGGAAATCAGATCGTAATACCTTGGAAGAAATTGCTGCTGCGATTCAACCGCGTATTAATTTATTATCTGAAGCAGTGAATTGGGCAGGTTTTTATTTCAACCAATTCCCAACACTCAGCAAAGAACAGTTTGAAAGCAAAAAATTGACTGAAGAACAAGTGCGTCAAAGCCTTCAATTTGCCATTTGGCGTCTAGAAAGCATGTTCACTTGGAACAATGACACCGTCAGCCAAACGCTTATGGATTTAGCGAACCAAATGGACATTAAACTTCGTGACTTCATGCCAACCTTCTTTATTGCTATTGCTGGTTCGACATCTTCGACACCGGTTATGCAATCAATGGTAACCATTGGTCCTGATTTAACCTTTGCTCGCTTACGTCATGCACTTGAAATTGTGGGCAGCCCGAGTAAAAAAGAAACAAAAGCATGGGAAAAACTCAATGAAAGCTTAAAACTGCCGAAAAATGATGCAGTTGATGAAGCTTAATTGATTTTTTAGTTGACGGATGGGCGTTATCCCCCTAATATAGCGCCCATACCAAGAGATGGTGTCAACCAACTCTAAGTTGCCTCAAATTGTCCCTATCGTCTAGAGGCCTAGGACATCGCCCTTTCACGGCGGTAACCGGGGTTCGAATCCCCGTAGGGACGCCATATTCAAGGTGATGCAAATCATCTTATAAAAAACCCAAGCATTATGACTTGGGTTTTTTATTGCCTAAATTTTATCTGATTTAAATTTACGGTATTTTTGCTTTCTGCGTCATTCTGATTAAAATAAACCATAGATTAAAATTATGGAGTTGCAATGCAATACCGTTGCCCAAAATGTCAAAGCCCTAAAATTATGCCCCTTGCGCAAGCAGGCCAGCCTGTTGCTCGTCCTGTCGTGCCAAAAAGCCTGATTATCCTCATCCCTGCGGTATTTATTCTTTTACTGTTGGTGATTATCAGCATCGCAATGTGGATTTTTGGTGACGGTGCAGGTACTACATTACAAACTGCGACTGTTGTTGTATTTATTGCTTGCTTGATTGCAGGCTTCATGTTCTATCGCGACCTGCCAGATTTTAAAATCTCAATGCAAGGTTTTATGCAATCACAGAAAAAATGGAAATGCCGCGAATGTAATCATGAGTGGGAAATCTAAACAGGCCATTTAAATCACATCAGCATTAGTGCTGATGTGGTTCATCATAAGAATGCGCGTGATCATCTTGAAGGTGCTCATGTGCATGATCAGACTTTTGGGTGTGTTGGTGTACCACACATTCATCTTCTTCGATTTGCAATGTCATCTCCGTGATTCCATGTTCATGTTGCAACATTTCAATCGCCTCAAAATACAAGGCATTACGATCGGCTTCAGGTGCAAAGAGATGAACCGTCAAATGCACATTCTTTGACGTAATTGCCCAGACCTTTAACTGGTGAATACTCTCCACCCCTTTGAGTGCCAATAAATCATTGCGTAATTTTTCTATGTCGATTTCTTCAGGCACACCTTCCAATAAAATATTGATACTTTGTTTGAGTAAAATCCAAGTCCTTGGTAAGACCCAAAAGCCAATGAGCACCGCAATAAGCGTATCGACCCACATCCAGCCGGTAAAATAAATAATCGCTGCGCCAATAATCACACCGACCGAACCTAAGGCATCACTTAACACCTCTAGATACGCCCCTTTCACATTCAAGCTTTCTTGTGAACTGGAAAATAAAATACGCATCGAGATTAAGTTAATGATTAGACCGATGACGGCCACAATCATCATGCCCATACTTTGAATTTCCGGCGGCGTTGAAAAGCGCTGATAGGCCTCATACAAAATATAAATCGCAACCACAAATAGCATCAAGGCATTAAACAAGGCTGCCAAAATTTCAAAACGCTGATAGCCAAAGGTACGTTTGTTATCAGCAGGAAGCTTGCCAATTTTGATCGCGACCAATGCTATAGCAAGGGCTGCAGCATCGGTGAACATATGTGCCGCATCTGACAATAGCGCCAAACTTTGCGTCATAAATCCAGCAATGACTTCAATAATCAAAAATGTCGTGGTCAGTGCTAAGGCAAAACTTAATTTTTTGACATTCCCTTCTGTGACAACGGCATGGCTGTGGTCATGCCCATAATGCTCACTCATTATTTTCTGACCTTTATAAATTATATGTTCTTCAGCCTTGAGCTTAACAGGTGCAGTAAACGTAATAAAATTACATCATTCAACCTTCAGTATTACGTTTTACTTTCAAGCTTAAAAACTGCTTTTTCAGCATCCTCTTTCAGTTTATTCAAATTAATTTTCTCGATCTAGATAACTGAAATTACTTATAAATATTTTTTTAATACCTATTCACATATCATGACAAGCATGCTAATTTTCATCTTAAGTGTGATCTGTTTAAAACAATTAAATCATTCATCGCAGCGCACGAATGACTGCAATTAATATTTTTATTAATCAAGTGGTTATATTTAGAAACAAGGAGTTTAACAATGATGATACAAGCTCTGAAAAAAATCTATGCACTGTTGTCACAACAGATGAATCCAAAGTTGCAAGGAATGCATCTTTCGATTCCAGAAGCCGAAGGTGATTACGCCCAAGGGACTTATTTTGAAAGTCTTGCGGCTCAACACCATCAAGACTTTCTCAGTCACCATACTATGGATTCAGCAGACCAATCCCCTACTGACTATCGCAATGCCATGTGGAATTTTTTAAGTGCCGCATTAAAAGGTCATAAAGATGCCCAATATCGCTTAGGTCTCGGTTATTTACGTGGAGAACTCGGCTTGGACCGTAATTATGAACTTGCAGAACTTTGGCTCAGTAAAGCCGCTGCACAAGGCCATGAACATGCAGACTACGTCTTACATCATGCCTATGAAGACATTGTCGTATAGTCATTGCATCCTAAGTAATAAAAAACCAGCCCGCAGGCTGGTTTTTTATTTTAAAACTGGAACTTAGTTACCAATTTTGCGGTATTTTTGACGCTTTGCAACAAGGTCATCACCATCACGTTTACGACGATATTCTTCAAACTCATGGTAGTTACCTGTGAAGAATTCAGGGGTTTCACCTTCAAATGACAAAATGTGCGTTGCAATACGGTCGAGGAACCAACGGTCATGCGAGATCACCATGACAGTACCTGGGAATACCAGAATGGCATCTTCAAGCGCACGTAAAGTTTCAATATCCAAGTCGTTTGACGGTTCATCGAGTAAGATGACGTTTGCACCCATTTGCAGGATTTTCGCAAGTTGTAAACGGTTACGTTCACCACCTGACAATTGACCTACACGTTTTTGCTGATCTTGACCTTTGAAGTTAAAGCGACCGATATACGCACGAGATGCGATTTCGTATTCACCAATTTTCAAGATATCTAAACCGCCAGAAACTTCTTCCCAAACAGTTTTGTTGTCATCTAAGGTGTCACGAATCTGACCAACATAAGCCACTTTAACAGACTCACCCAGTGTAACTGTACCTGTATCTGGTTGTTGTTCGCCTGTCATCATACGGAACAATGTGGTTTTACCCGCACCGTTCTCACCCACGATACCCACAATGGCACAAGGTGGTACAACGAATGATAAGTCTTTATAAAGCGTACGATCACCAAACGATTTGCTGATGCCTTCAACTTCTACAACCTTGTTGCCTAGACGTGGACCAGGTGGAATGTAGATTTCAGACGTTTCATTACGCTGTTGGAATTCGCGTGAGTTAAGCTCTTCAAAACGCTCCATACGCGCTTTGTTTTTCTTTTGCTGACCTTTAGCATTTGAACGAACCCATTCAAGCTCTTTTTTCAATGCTTTAGCAAAAGATTCTTCTTGCTTCTGTTCTTGCTCTAAACGAGCATTTTTCTGCTCTAACCAAGAAGAATAGTTGCCTTGGTATGGAATACCCATGCCGCGGTCAAGCTCAAGAATCCACTCTGCCACGTTATCCAAGAAGTAACGGTCATGGGTAATCGCAACGATGGTGCCTGGGAAGTCTTTCAAGAAACGTTCTAACCAAGAGACTGATGAAGCATCCAAATGGTTCGTCGGTTCGTCTAGAAGCAGCATGTCTGGTTTAGACAATAACAAACGGCAAAGTGCAACACGACGGCGCTCACCACCAGACAACTTAGATACATCTGCATCCCAAGCTGGAAGGTTCAACGCAGCAGCAGCCTGATCCATTTGGTTGACAATGTTATGTGCATCCCATGAATGGATAATTGCTTCTAACTTCTCTTGTTCTTTTGCAAGTGCATCAAAGTCAGCATCTTCTGCTGCATATTCTGCAAATACTTCATCAAGACGCGCCAAAGCATCCAACGGTTCACGTAAACCGTCTTCAACGTTACCACGAACGTCTTTGCTTTCATCCAATGGCGGCTCTTGTTCAAGGTAACCAATTTTGATACCCGGTTGAGCACGTGCTTCACCTGAGAAATCTTTATCTACGCCCGCCATAATACGAAGCAAGGTAGATTTACCTGCACCGTTTAGACCAAGCACACCAATTTTTGCGCCTGGGAAAAATGATAAAGAGATGTCTTTCAGGATTTCGCGCTTAGGCGGAACCATCTTCGACACACGGTTCATCGTGTAAATATATTGGGCCACTTAGGACTCCTCAATAGTCAAAACATATACGGAACAACACAAAGTTGCCCCTGCTCAATTGAGCGAAAAAATAATCGGCTATTATACGCATAAAGTCGTGAAAAAATAAGGTTTCGCACACGGCTTCAATGCATTGTTACAAGTTTAATGGCGAACAAAATTTAAACATGCGGTTTTAGGCATGATTTCGCTCATCTTTAGCTGAAATTTTTTCAACAATATGAATAATTATGATATTAATTTTAGAAATAAAGCACTTTTATTCATATGTATAAATGATAGACTGTTTAAAAAACTAGCTCACTTAGATGAAGTAATCATGACCTATAAAGACGAAACTTTAGCAATTCACGCGGGGTATACACCGGAGCCAACCACCAAAGCGGTTGCCGTTCCAATTTATCAAACCACCTCATATTCCTTTGATAACACGCAGCATGGTGCTGATTTATTTGACTTAAAAGTTCAGGGTAATATTTATACCCGCATTATGAATCCAACCACAGCGGTACTTGAACAGCGTGTTGCAGCGCTCGAAGGCGGTATTGGCGCTTTGGCCTTAGCCTCTGGTATGGCAGCCATTACATATGCGATTCAAACTATTGCTGAAGCAGGCGACAATATCGCTTCCGTTTCGACCCTATATGGCGGCACATATAATCTGTTTGCCCACACCCTGCCGAAACAAGGCATTGAAGTTCGCTTCTTTGATTATCAAAACCCTGAAGCGCTGCGTAGCCTCATCGATGACAAAACCAAGTTGGTCTTTGTCGAATCTATTGGTAACCCATTGGGCAATATTATTGACCTCGAAGCAATTTCGAAAATTGCGCACGAATATGGCATACCTGTGGTGGTCGACAATACCGTTGCTACTCCTGTCCTGCAAAAATCATTTGAATTTGGTGCCGACATTGTGGTGCATTCATTGACCAAATATATTGGTGGTCATGGTAATTCGATCGGCGGCATCATCGTCGATAGCGGCAAGTTCCCTTGGGGCAAATATCCTGAACGCTTTAAATCACTGAATACCGCTGATCCAAGCTACCACGGGGTGAATTATGTCGAAGCCTTAGGTGAAGCAGCCTACATTGCTCGTGCGCGCGTGGTACCACTGCGTAATACGGGCGCTGCGATCAGCCCGCACAATGTGTTTTTGATCTTACAAGGTTTGGAAACCTTAAGCCTGCGCATGGAACGCCATACCGAAAATGCGCAAAAAGTGGCTGAATATTTACAGGCGCATCCAAAAGTAAAATGGGTTAACTACGCTGGCCTAAAAGACCACCCACAACATGCTTTGGCGCAAAAATATGTCAAAGGCAAACCATCTGCGATTCTTTCATTCGGCGTTCAAGATGGCCTTGCAGGTGGCACACGTTTCATCGATGCCTTGCAGTTGTTTACTCGCCTTGTGAATATTGGTGATGCCAAAAGTTTAGCCTGCCATCCTGCGACCACGACACATCGTCAGCTCAATGAAGATGAACTCAAAGCAGCGGGGGTCAGCATTGATATGGTTCGTTTATCGATTGGGATCGAACATGCGGATGACTTGATTGCAGACTTAGAGCAAGCCTTAGCTGCTGTTTAAACCATAATTGCACAATCCACAGGTCTTATTTTTAAGGCCTGTTTTTATTTCCATTTCATTTAAATAACCACTCCCACATAATCCGCCTTCCAACTTTGGGCATCTATGGCCCTGCTTCTATATTTATTTACAATTTTATTTATCTTGAAAATCGACTTTTTTAGGTTGCAACGATGTTGATAAAAGCACTTCTCTTTCACATATTTATGTGTTAAAAATTGAGTAAATAGGGATTTTAATTTAGAGTAAAAACTCTAAATATTATTTTATTATCAATTACTTATCATATGGATTTTTTTGAATAAAACGCTATCATACCGCTGACTTAAAACAGCCCTGCACATAGCGTTGTCGGGCCGATAAATGAATACAATAAAACTGATTTAACAGGGAACCTCATCGTGAATTCAAGACTTGAGAAACGTTTCGTTGACCGTGTCAACGGTAAGACCATTTTAATCACCGGTGCATCAAGTGGTATCGGTTTAACCACAGCGCATCGCCTTGCCAACGCAGGCGCACATGTTCTACTGGTTGCACGTACCAAAGAAACTCTTGATGCCGTAAAAGCTGAAATTGAAGCCACTGGCGGTAAAGCCGATGTTTTCCCATGTGACCTCAATGATATGGACTCCATTGATGCTGTGGCACAACAAATCCTCGCTTCCGTCGATCATATTGATATCTTAATTAATAACGCTGGCCGTTCTATTCGTCGTGCCGTACATGAATCAACCGATCGTTTCCATGATTTTGAACGTACTATGCAGTTGAACTATTTTGGCGCGGTACGTTTGGTGATGAATTTACTGCCGAAAATGATGATTCGTCGTGAAGGTCATATCATCAACATCAGCTCGATTGGTGTATTGGCCAATGCAACGCGCTTCTCTGCATATGTTGCATCTAAAGCCGCATTAGATGCTTTTAGCCGTTGCCTGAGCGCTGAAGTTCACTCACATAATATTTCCATCACGTCGGTCTACATGCCATTGGTGCGCACGCCAATGATCGCCCCAACCAAAATATATAAATACGTTCCAACGCTTTCTCCAGAACAAGCAACTGACCTGATTGCCTATGCCATCGTGAAACGTCCGAAAAAAGTGGCAACCAATTTGGGCCGTCTAGCTTCGATCACCTACTCCATTGCACCTGACATTAATAACAAACTCATGTCGATTGGTTATAACTTGTTCCCAAGTTCTTCAGCGTCTATTGGTAAGCAAGAAAAACTCAATTGGGTACAAAAAGCATATGCTCGCCTATTCCCTGGTGAACACTGGTAAGACCTGATTCCCCCCTAAAAAAGCCCTTTAGAGGGCTTTTTTAGGGGGTTTTATGCAGCAACTTTGCTACATTGGGCTGAGATAAAATCAACTTTTATAACAATGAAAACTCAAAACATTGCCATCATCGGTGCGGGTACTGCGGGATTGGCTGCTGCAGCAATGCTTGCTGCTCAAGGCCATCAGATCTGCTTATATGAAAAAGTCTCACAACTTGAACCTGTGGGTGCAGGATTATTATTACAACCTGCCGGACTGGCAGTTTTCGAACATTTAGGCATTTTGGAACATGCCTTAAGCCTAGGTGCTGTGGTAACCGGTCTTGAAGGTCAACTGGCTGGCGGCGACTTGCTGATTAACAGTCATTATCGACAAGCCGATGACCGTTCATATGGACTCGGCATTCACCGTGCCACACTCTGTCATGTCCTCGCATCCAAAGTCCATGAGTATCCTCAACACGTTGAGTGGTGCATGGCGCATGAGGTGCATGAACTTCAAGAATCCAGTGACGGTATAAACGTGATTGGGCAATCCACAGATCAAACCTTTCAACGTCAATTTGATCTCGTGCTGATCGCCAATGGTGCACGCAGCCATTTACGCCCTAAAGCATGGGAAAAGCTCAACCAAGCCTATCCTTGGGGTGCAAAGTGGATTATCGTGCCTGAATGCGAAGTGCTCAATCCACAAATCTTGCATCAGTTCTATGACCGTTCCAATATCATGATGGGTGTGATGCCAACAGGAGCAATTCCAACACAGCCTGAACAGCGACTTTCGAGCATTTTCTGGAGCTTACCTACAGCAGATTTAGCGGGATTCTTAAAAACCAAGAGCGCGCAGCAGCAATGGCTGCTTGAGGTTTCAAAACGCTGGCCTAGTGTTGCAGAATGGTTAGCGCATGTGATTCCACATCCTGATGATCCGCAACAATGGCTGTCTGCCAACTATCGTGATGTGGTGCTGAGCAAACTCGGTGAAGGCCGTATCGGCATCTTAGGAGATGCGGCTCATGCCATGAGTCCACAGCTTGGTCAAGGCGCCAATATGGCGCTGCTCGATGCATGGGCCATCAGTCAGGCCCTACTTCAACATCAACAGGATTCCTCACTGCAAAACCTCTGGCAGCAGTATCATCAACTGCGGTTGCCGTCCGTGCGGTTTTACCAATTTTTTAGCCGCCTGCTGACTCCTTTTTATCAATCACATCATCGCTGGACAGCGCCGCTGCGTGATATTTCATTTCGTTCCATGTATCAGCTGCCGTTTTTCCGCAAAGAAATGGCCATCACGATTTCTGGCTTAAAAACAGGTGCGTTTGGGCAAATGAATTATGCCGACATAGCCCGTAAGCCTGCAGATGATTCTGCGGCTGAACTGCGCAATTTAAAATTTGATTAAGAATTAACTCCCCATCATTCTCTTGATGGCTTACACTATGATGCTGCTCAAATGCTGCGGCATTTATTTTTTTGATTTTTGAATTGGTGAAATCCTCATGAACAACCTGCAATGGCTCGATGAAGTAAAATTTAACGAACAAGGCTTAGTGCCTGCTATTGCACAGCATCATCAAAGCGGACGCGTTTTGATGGTGGCATGGATGAACCGTGAAGCGTTGGCGCAAACTGCAGAAAAAAATCAAGCGGTGTACTTTTCACGTTCACGCAATAAGTTATGGCATAAAGGTGAAGAATCTGGCCAT
This sequence comes from Acinetobacter sp. YH12027, assembly GCF_013420085.1. Lineage (NCBI taxonomy): Bacteria > Pseudomonadati > Pseudomonadota > Gammaproteobacteria > Moraxellales > Moraxellaceae > Acinetobacter > Acinetobacter sp. YH12027. Next base: position 105,854 of record NZ_VOYW01000006.1, on the reverse strand, counting down.
TTCCAAACCGTGCATGAAATCCGTTTGGACTGTGATGCTGACGTGATTGTGCTACAAATTGAACAACATGGCGGCATTGCCTGCCATACTGGTCGTGAGTCGTGTTTCTACCGCAAACTTACTGCCAATGGCTGGGAAATTGTCGATGCGCAATTAAAAGATCCAGCTGCAATTTATGGTGAAAAATCAGCAAATCCACATACCCTTGCGATGAATGCATCCAATGCACAATCTGAGCAAGTCGAAGTACTCGACTACTTAGGTAAAATGATGGCTGAACGCAAACAAGCTGATCCTGAGTCCTCTTATGTGGCGAAGCTTTACCATAAAGGTCTGAATAAAATTTTAGAAAAAATCGGTGAAGAAAGCGTTGAAACCATCATTGCCGCTAAAGATTTTAAAATCGAAGCCAATGAAGACAACAAAAACGATTTGATTTACGAAGTGGCAGATCTTTGGTTCCATACCATTGTAATGCTAGGTTATTTCGATATTGATCCTCAATTGGTACTTAACGAACTCGCTCGTCGTCAAGGCCTTTCCGGTTTGGTTGAAAAAGCCAACCGTCAGCACTAAGACGCAACCGTGCCAGAGCTTAAAAAACCGACCGCGACCTATGAGCAGGCCACTGCCATAGATAACGCACGTCTTGGCAAATCATTTAAAGTGATTGCCTATGCTGGCACAGGTAAAACCACCACACTCCAAATGATCAGTGATGCCATGCCTCAGCGGCGTGGCATGTACTTGGCCTTTAACAAAGCCATTGCCACCGAAGCACAGAATCGTTTTCATCAAAATGTCGACTGTCGAACCTTTCACTCATTGGCCTATCGTAGTGTTCCACGTGGAGTGACTGACAAACTGCGTCTACCACGTTTAAGTCCGAGTTTTATTGCCAAAGAATATCGACTAGAACCGATTACCTTACGCCGTATGATGGGAGGTCGTTATGAAAAATATGTACTCATGCCTTCGCGCTTGGCGAGTCTGGTAGCAAACGCTGTCAGTTATTTCTGTTCGACCAGTTCACAGTACCCTGCCCCACGACATCTACAAGCGCCGAGTTGGTTGCATCCTGACGATATCGAAAGCTTACAAAAGCATTTATATCCTGCGATTGAACGTCGTTGGTTAGAGTCGATTGATCCGAACCATGCAGCAGGGATTGGACACGATATTTATTTAAAACTTTGGGCTTTGTCTGAACCAAATATTCCTGCGGATTATGTGCTGTTCGATGAGGCTCAAGATGCTGACCCACTAATGCTAGGGATTTTACTGAAACAGCGGAATACCCAAGTCATCTATGTTGGCGATGCGCATCAACAAATTTATGCATGGCGTGGTGCAGTCAATGCCATGCAGCAACTCCCATTACCTGAATCACGTTTAACCACGTCTTTCCGTTTTGGTGAAGAAATTGCCTTGAACGCCAATGCTCTGCTGGGCGCATTGAATGAAACCGTACCGTTATTGGGTAATCCACAACTCAACTCTAAAGTGGTTAATAAGCCTCATACCAAGATGCGCGATGCCATTTTATGTCGTACTAATGCACGCGCGATGGAACTGTTATTGGCGGGTTTGGTTAAGGGCGAAAAGGTCAGCCTGCAAGCAGATCATGCGCGACTCAATCGTTTTGTCGATGCAGCAGCCATGCTCAAGCAAGGCAAACGCGTAGTCGATGTCCCAGAGCTTGCGTGGTTTAACTCATGGCATGATGTGCATGAATATTGTGAAACCAATGACGGCAGCGATATTAAACCGCTAGTGAAGTTGGTCGATGACCACGGTACTGACCCACTGAAAAAGGCGCTGGCAAAAATCACCCCGATTGATCAAGCCGACTACATCATCTCCACCGCCCATAAAGCCAAAGGTTTAGAATGGGATCGGGTACATATTGAAGATGACTACCAATTTAAGCTCAACGATAAAGATTATAAAATTAGTGACGAAGAGTTACGGTTACTTTACGTGGCCTGCACACGTGCTAAAGTAAGTTTAAATATCCATCATATTTATGACTTGATGCAGCATTTAAAACGTCAAATGCCCAAATCTTTGGCGCAAGCGGTCAGCTAGTATGATGAAAAAGGTGAATAAACAATAAATCAGTAAAAGGTGCACCATGAAAATACAATCGATTCAACTCAAGCACACCCTTCATTTTACTGATATCACCCTCAATTTTAATTACCACGATCTGCCGATTACCTTAATTTTGGGTGATCAAAGTTCTGGAAAAACCTCCCTACTACGATTTAGTTATCAGGCCCTCACTTGGTTCGCTGCACGTTATAAAGATTTACGCACCGCAGGCGTGGTAATGCTCGATCAAGACATCATGTTAAATCGCTTGCAATCGAAACTTGATATTCAAGTCAGTTTTCCCGAAGACATTGGCTCATTTCAGCTTTCAAGTGATCAACAAGACCAAGACCCACAATGTTGTTCATGGCAATTGTACAAAACCTTAAACAGTCAAGGCGTCGGCCTCAGTAAGGCCGAAACACAGCAATTAGAATCGATGGTTGCGCTGTATCAAAAAGCCCTCAAAGCCGATCCGTTACAAGGGTTGCCACTCATTGCCTATTACCCTGCTGAACGTTTCGTCAACGATGTGAATATTCTCAATAAAAATAATCCTGCTATTTTTCAGCCTTCGCATGCTTATGAAATATCGGCCATTCCCTTTACCACGTTTATTCGTTTTTTTGAGTGGTTTCGAGAAATATCCGACATTGAAAATGCACAAAGTGCCGAATTAATTCAAAATTTATTACATCCTAAAACCCAAGCCGATATACCCAACGCATCAGACACGCCTCTTTTTGGGCATAAACTAGCACAAGCTCAGGCCGACCTACACGCGCCGTCACTCAGATCATTAAAACAAGCTTTAGAGACCGTGTTGCCCGATGTGACCAATATTTATCTGCAATATCACCCCAAATTACAGTTAATGGTCTGCTATCAAGGCAAAGACATGTTATTTCAACAGCTGTCGAATAGTGTGCGCAACCTTGTGGCCTTAATTGGTGATATTGTACGTCGCCTGTGTCTACTCAATCCTCATAGCTTATATCCTTGCCAAGAAGGTGACGGTATTTTATTGATCGACGCCATAGACCACCAACTCGATCAAAACATGACTCAAGTGATTTTGACCCGTTTAAATCAAGCGTTTCCACGACTCCAAATCATTGCCAGCGGCAACCGTCCCGAACTGCTGGAACAGGCTTCTCGCTTTCAGTGCTTAAAACTACAGAATAAAAAGCTCAGTGAGATTCAGCCTGAAAAACTACAAGAAACCTATGATCAAATTTATCAGCAGTTGCAACTCGGATCTAAACCATCGCTTCCACCTAAAACTGAAGAGACTGAATTAAATGAGCCGCTAAACAATCCGGATACCATCCAGCACTTGTTACAATTAATTCAGACACAACTGACCGAGCAACAGCAACAAGAATTGGTTAGGGCTTTATCACAGCGAGGTGATCAGGACGTTACAATCCAACCACTGAGTTAAAAATACTGAGGCTGATTGGCTGAGTATAATACACCGACTCGATGTTTAAATATTCAGCAACAAGGCCGCAATAGATGTCTAGACAGTTTCGTCAGGCGTATAATGTGTAAGTGGTTCATAAAAAAGATTGATGTTGTTTTACGCATGTAATATGATCGGTTTTATTTGCAATTTTCATAGTAACATCGGAAATTGCTATCGCTTCACGAGTTGCGCAACACAGCTTGTTTTTAATTTTTTTTTGACACACATGGCTTTCAAGATTGAATTTTTGGACTGCTCTTTGCTGTCCTGTAATCCTTGAAAGATGAAATACACCTAGGTTTCACCGCCTAATCATGACAATGGATACGAGTGTGCTACCGATTATTATATTGTTACCGTTAATACTAGGCACAACACTTGTCTCGTGGTTGAAGCAATTCTCTCGCGGGGTAACAGCTTTAGGGGCGATTGGCGTCAGCCTCAGCAGTTTAGTTTTATTATTGAGTCAGGCCCCAGATGTCTTTAATGGCAAAACCATCATTCAAACTTGGCCGTGGCTCACTCAAGTTGGCATTGATTTCAGTTTCCGTCTCGACGCACTGGGCTTGTTGTTTTCCCTGCTCATTACGGGAATAGGCACCTTAATTTATATCTATGCCTACTATTATTTAAGTCCAAAGAACTCGCTCAGTAAACTGTATGTTTTATTGATGCTATTCATGGCTGCCATGCTCGGCATTTCATTGTCTAATAATTTAATTTTATTACTCATTTTCTGGGAACTCACCAGTATTTCATCCTTCCTGTTGGTCGGTTACTGGAGCAACTACGACGCTGCTCAACGTGGCTCTCGAATGGCTTTGACCATTACAGGCATGGGTGGTTTATGTATGCTGGGTGGTTTTGTCCTATTGGCTCAAATCACGGGTACCTATCAGATTGACCAAATCCTGACGATGAGTAGCCAAATTCAGCAGCATCCGCTTTTTGTACCCACACTGCTATTAATTTTAATGGGGGCCTTTACTAAAAGTGCGCAGTTCCCTTTCCATTTTTGGTTGCCAAATGCCATGGCGGCACCGACCCCCGTCTCGGCTTATCTACACTCTGCCACGATGGTCAAAGCCGGAATTTTCCTGCTTGCACGCTTATTACCGATTTTTGCAGGCGCTACGTTGTATCACAACTTGGTCACCTTTATTGGCTTATTTACCTTATGTATGGCGGCCTTTTTTGCCATTTTCAAAGAAGATTTAAAAGGGCTTTTGGCCTATTCCACCATCAGCCATTTAGGTCTGATTGTTTGCTTACTCGGGATCGGCTCTCCCCTCGCAGTTGCGGCTGCCATTTTCCATATCATTAACCATGCGACCTTCAAAGCAGCCTTGTTTATGATCGCAGGGATTATTGACCACGAATCAGGTACACGTGATTTACGAAAACTCTCTGGTTTATGGCAATTACTTCCGTTTACAGCAACGCTGACCATGATCACTGCGGCCTCTATGGCAGGTGTACCATTAACCAATGGTTTCCTTTCTAAAGAGATGTTCTTTACTGAACTTTTGGCCAACCTGACTGGGCCAGTGATGATCGTGTCAGCCATCATTGCCACCTTTGCCGGTATCTTTGCTGTCGCGTATTCGGTACGTTTGGTTCATGGGGTATTTTTTGATGGTCCACTAGGGAAAGATGTTCCCAATAAAGAAGCGCATGAACCACCGTTTGGCATGCGCGCACCAGCAACCTTACTGGCTGCTTTATGTATTTTAGTTGGACTCTTCCCTGCATTATTGGTTGAGCATATTGTCAATAGTACCGCGCGTGCGAGTATTCAAAATACTGCGTTTGAAGGTACACATTTAGCGATTTGGCATGGTTTAAATGCACCCCTTTTGATGAGTGTGATTGCACTTTTAGGTGGTTTAGTTTTCTATTTCGCATTGGCAAAGGGCGGCAAATTACGCCGTATCGATTTGGATCCTCTTTTGGGCCGTTTGCAAGGCAAAATCCTGTTCGACTTATTTTTAAAGCATCTTTTACTCAGCTCAAGAAAGTTCCGTCGCTTTACTGAAAATGGCAAATTACAAAGCTATTTATTGTGGATTTTAATCTTTAGTGTAGCCATCGTCATTGTTCCATTTTGGCTGCAAGGTATCGGCACAGGCAGCCGTGAACTGATACATGCACCAATCATCGCAATCGTTCTGTGGCTATTATTATTCTCTGCATGTTGGATGATGCTTTGGTTCCACCATGAACGGATTAAAGCCGTCCTCATCAGTGGTGCAGTCGGTCTGGTTGTGACTATGGTGTTTATCTGTTTCTCCGCTCCAGATTTGGCGCTCACGCAGATTACTGTTGACGTGGTGACCACCGTGCTCTTACTCATGAGCTTATCGTTATTACCACAGCTCACCCCTTATGAGTCGAGCGTGTCACGTCGTTGGCGAGATGCATTGATTGCGATTATTGCAGGTCTAGGGATCGCATGGATTTCATGGTTGATCATGACCCGTGATCACAACTCCATTTCATGGTTCTTCATGCAGCAGTCTATCCCACTTGGTGGTGGTACCAATGTGGTCAACGTGATCTTGGTCGACTTCCGTGGCTTCGATACCTTTGGTGAAATTACCGTACTGGGAATTGCCGCAATTGGTACGCTGTGCATGATGGATGGTATGCGTGCTCATGGTACCACCATTACGCAAGGTCTGACCTATCGTTTTAATCCGTCACCACTGATGTTCCGTATTACATCATCATGGATTTTGCCTTTAGCACTCGTCATCAGCTTATATATTTTCCTACGGGGTCATAATTTACCAGGCGGTGGCTTTATTGCAGGCTTAATTACCTCTTTAGCCTTAGTGATTCAATATATTGCGCTCGGCCAAGACCGTGCTGAACAACTGATTGGTGCAAAATCAGGTCGCTTATATGAAGTTTGGATTGGTATTGGTTTAACCATTGCGGGGCTGACAGGTATCGCGGCTTGGCTATGGGGGCGTCCATTCCTGACCAGTGCTCATATCTATGTATCGCCACCCATTTTAGGTGAAATGCACCTTGCCTCCGCTGCCGTCTTCGACACAGGTGTCTACATCACCGTTGTGGGCGCGACGATGTTAATGATTTCCGTCTTAGGCGACTCGCGTCACTCGAGTATGTCTGGTCCAGTTCCAAGAGGCGAATAAGATGATTAGTTTAGAATTTTTACTCGCTTCAGCCATTGGCTTACTGACTGCAACAGGGGTCTACCTGATTTTGCGGGCACGTACCTTTCCTGTCGTACTGGGTTTAGCCATGATTGGCTATGCCGTGAACTTATTTTTATTTGTCATGGGGCGTATTCATGTCAACGCACCTGCCGTGTTAACTGAAACCACCAAAGCGACCGATCCTTTACCACAAGCCTTGGTCCTGACAGCCATTGTGATTGGCTTTGCGACCACTGCCTTTATCGTACAATTGGCTCTGCGTAGCCGCTATGAAACTGGAACAGATCATGTGGACTCCAAAGAAGAAATACCGCAAATTGACCCGCGGGAGGATGAGCCATAATGCATGACTTCATCCAATTTTGGACTACGCATAGCCCGATTTTCAGTATTTTAATTCCTGCAATTACTGCATTTATTTTAGTCCTGCTGGGCAACCCCGGTTCTGGCTCGTTGGCGCATGACTGGCGACAACCTTGGCGTCGCGGAATCAGTTATGTCTCTGGTATCCTCGGACTGATCACATCCATCAGTTATTTGATGATTGCCAGCTCTGGTCAAGTTTTGGTTTATAACTTGAGTGAATGGGCCGCACCATTCGGCATCGTTTTAGTCTTAGATCGACTCTCTGCTTTCATGTTGGTGCTAACCTATGGACTTGCTGTGCCAGTGATGTGGTTTGCTAGCAAAGAATGGGACGAACGTGGTCGTTATTTCCATGCCATGTGCCATTTCTTACTGATGGGTTTGTGTGGTGCGTTCCTGACAGGCGATTTATTTAACCTGTTTGTGTTCTTTGAAATCCTGTTGATGGCATCATATGTTTTGCTCTTACATGGTCAAGGCAAAGCACGTTTTCAGCTTGGTATTCATTACGTCACCATTAACCTATTTGCCTCTGCCCTTTTCCTGATTGGACTCGGGATGATTTACGGCAGTGTAGGTAGCTTAAATATGGCTGATGTTGCACGACTTATGCCTTTGCTTGAAGCGGATCAACATCGTATCGCAGTGGCTGGTGCATTGTTACTGTTTACCGTCTTTGGCATCAAAGCTGCAATGCTGCCTGTAGGGTTCTGGTTACCAAAGACCTATGCTGTGGCAACCACGCCTGTCGCAGCCTTATTCACCATCATGACTAAGGTCGGCATCTATGCCATTCTCCGTGTCAATGGTACTGTGTTTGACGATGGGATTAGCCGTGAAATCTTACAACAGTGGCTGTTACCGATTGGATTAGTAACCTCGCTCTATGGTGCTTATGGTGCTATCGGAACGGATCGTTTACGTCGTTTTGTCGGTTTTATGATTTTGTCTTCTATCGGGACAATATTGGTTGCGATTTCACTCTTTAATACGGATGCATGGGCTGCGGGTCTTTATTACCTGATTCACAGTACCATCATTGGTGCAGCTTTTTATATTCTCTCGGGTTGGATTACCTCACAACGCGGCGAATTTAAAGATCATTTTAAAATTGCGCCCCGTATGAAACAGCATAATACCGTTGCTGTCTGCTATTTCATCATTGCTTTGATGATGGCTGGTCTACCACCATTTAGTGGATTTTTGGGTAAAGTATTTCTCTTGCAAGCAACGGCCAATTCACCTTACCAAATCATGATTATTTTGATCGTATTATTGGTGAGTTTACTCAGTATTATCGCATTCACCCGAGTTGGTTTTGTGCTTTTCTGGCGTTCATCTCGCCCAGAAGATGATATTGATACTGAAGAATATCAGCGATATCAAGCTTTGCCGAATAAGGCACCGCTTCGTAATGACAAAACCATTTATTTGCTGTTAACAGCGCTTGTAGGATATATGGTTTTTGCTGCACCGATCTATGACTATACCTACAAAACTGCACAGCAAATTCAAGACAATCCATTATATGAATCATTGCTGCTGAAAAAGGATGAAGAAGGTCAAATCATCAGTGTTCAACCTTATGATCCTGAAAATTTACCTGAAACTAAATATGGTGGTGAATCAGCCGATCCAAATGCACACCTCATTCCTGCATTGATCGCGCCTGAAACTCTACATGGCGAGCATATTTCTGAGTATAAGCAACGCCAAATTCAGGGACAGCAACAAGAAGAAAAACTGCCTGAAGAGACCCAACTGAAACCGATGGAGGCACCTTAACATGGCGAAAACATCTGTATTAAATAGCTGGTTTCCGCATCCATTGGTATCAGTCATGGTTGGTCTGAGCTGGGTAATGTTAGCGCACAGTTTAGATGCAGCCACACTCTGCATGGCCTTGGTTTTAGCCATTGTTATTCCGCGATTGGTTCGCCCTTTTATTGACCGAACGCCGAATATCAACTGGCTGGCGGCATGTAAATTATTCTTTGTGGTGCTGTGGGATATTATTGTCAGTAATATCCATGTTGCAAAATTAGTCCTTGGGCCAACACATAAACTTCATCCGAAATGGTTCCGTGTTCCTCTCGATACACAGCATGAGGAAGTCAATTCTTTACTTGCGATGATCATCACCACCACACCCGGTACGGTGTCTGCTGGGATTGACCAAGACCGTGGTGATATTTTGGTCCATGCGCTGAGCACGGATGACCCTGAAGCGGAAATTCAAACCATTAAAGAGCGCTATGAACGCCCTCTCATCCTCATTTTTGGCGCTGATACAGGAGAATCCGCATGACAATTTTACCGTATGCGCTTGGCATCTGTTTAGTTGCTGTGACGATCTCGATGTTACTGTGTCTCATTCGCTTGGTGATGGGACCCTCAATCGTAGACCGGCTACTTGCTTTAGATACCTTATTTTTAAATGCTACCTGTTTAATTGTCATTTTAGGTATTTATTGGGCAAGTACATCGATGTTTGAAGGGGCTTTATTGGTTGCCATGCTGGGGTTTGTGTCTACAGCCGCTTTAGCACGCTATTTCACCACTGGCCACGTCATCGACTAGGAGTACATTAATATGCAATTAGTCATGGAAATTTTGGTCTCGATTTTTTTGGTTATTGGCGCTTTTTTCATGTTGGTCGGCGGTATTGGCATGGTTCGCCTACCCGACTTATTTATGCGTCTGCACGCACCGACCAAATCGAGCACCTTAGGCTTAGGAAGTTTTCTAATAGCTGCAATTATTTATGCGGCATTTCAAGGCCGTTTTGGTTTTGCAGAGATCTTGATCACGCTCTTTGCCTTTATTACAGCACCGGTTTCTGCAAACCTTATGGCGCAAGCGGCATTACATTTACGACTTCGCTCGATGAGTGGTGATGCACCAGAAGCTCTCAATCGCCCTCTTCCTTGGCAACGAACTCGCCGCCGTGCCTTTCACTCTAAAGTCCATTCAAAACCGGAAGATCTGGATTAATTCCAGATCCAGTTTTGTTTATGTCTTCGAGCTAAAAAAATCTTTGATTCGCATCCACATTTTTTCAAATACGCTACTTTGAGCCATATATTGCAAACGCTTTTGATTATATGGCGTCGTTTTCAAACCATATTTTTCAGCTAAATCAATCAGCATATTTGTTTCATAACTACTTTGAAAATGATCAGACCATTTAGGCTGATATTGACTCATCTCAAGATTCGCCAATTCATAAAACAGCTGTACCATCACGGCATCCTGTCTTGAAACAAAATTTTTCTGCTCATTAATCTGTAAACTAGCCTGCTCTCGTATAGCATCATATTCTGCTGTTGTGAGTTTTCGCTGATTCTTCCAGTGTGCATCGGGTACATAACCTGTTCCATAATATACATTCAACAATAGATATTCATGAAAATATTTTGCTGTCACACTTTTTCTTTGGCTGTTAAAATATTCAGATGAATCCATTCACTGCTAAGATGTATCGATGGATCATGCTTCATACCTTCTGCAATCCAATTTTTGGCTAGTTTAATATTGCCGATCAACTCATAAGCTGTGCCTAAATTCACTGCCATCTTCGGTAAACCTGGATGCTCTTTTTCAATTTCACTTAAAACCTTAATGGCTAAATCGTGACGACCTGCGTGGATCTGATGTACGGCAAAATCAATTTCTGCTTGATAGTCTATTGGGCTAGGATGCCTTGATACAAAGTTATTCAATTTCTCATCATGATCTTCTTCAAGTTGATTTTCTTTTTATGAATCAGATGTATAAAAATCTTCTACATAGGTATTTAAACATGCCCAACTTGGCATAGTGATGAGTAATATGCTGCTCAATAGCATGATTTTTTTTCATTTCATTGTTTTTACAGATAGGCGGATTGAATATCATGTTCGACCTGTCTCTCATTAGCACATTATAATTTTAAAGTGATTGAGTTTTTAAGTTACTGCTATTCAAACATAAAAAAGCCACCCGAAGGTGGCTTTTTTCATTCAGCGAACTGAATTATTCATCATCTTTTTTTGCTTCGTCAGTAGGAGGTAAGTCCTTGACCGCTTCCGCAATTAGACCAAACATATAGTTGCCATAAGCATTTGTTTTGTCGTAATGGAAACGCAAACGTGGCGTAATACGTGTTTTGATACGACGACTCAGTTCATGACGCAAGAAACCAGATGCTTTATTCAAGACATCTAAAGTTTCTTTATTTGCAGCTTCACTTTGCTCATCGCCTAGCTCACGCCCCATTACAGTCACATAAACTTCGGCATATCCTAAGTCTGGGCTCACCTTCACGGCAGAGATGGTCACAAGACCACCTAAGCGTGGATCTTTCAGCTCCTGACGGATCAGTTCTGACAACTCACGTTGTACTGTATCCGCCATACGCTTCAGACGTTGACTACCCGCCATTAAAGACTCCGTTTAATCAATTGAACATCGTACACTTCGATCTTATCTTGTGCTTTGATGTCTTTATAGCCTTTCACCGCAAGACCACATTCCATACCGGCACGAACTTCTTCAACCACATCTTTGTAGCGACGAAGAGATTCAAGCTCGCCTTGGAATACCACCACGTCATCACGTAATACGCGAATCGGTTTATTACGGTGTAATGTACCTTCAAGTACCATACAACCTGCAGCAGCACCGAATTTACTTGAGTGGAACACTTCACGTACTTCAGCAACACCCAGAATTGTTTCACGGTGTTCAGGCGCCAATTTACCGCTCATCGCATCTTTCACATCATCAATTAATTGATAGATGATCGAGTAGTAACGAATGTCGATACCATCAGCATCAGCTTTTTGACGTGCAGTATTATCAGCACGTACGTTAAAGCCGAGAAGAACCGCTTCTGATGATTCAGCAAGTGTTACGTCAGACTCAGTGATTGCACCAACACCTGAACCAATAATACGTACTTTCACTTCATCAGTTGCAAGTTCAGCAAGTGCAACGTGTAATGCTTCCAAAGTACCACGTACGTCTGTTTTCAATACCACGTTGACAATAGGCACATCTTTCTTGCCCATAGACGCCATGATATTTTCAAGACGCATCGCAGATTGACGCTCAAGACGTTTTTGACGTTCACGATCCATACGCGCATCAGCAACTTCACGTGCTTTTTTCTCGTCATTTACAACAAGAACTTCATCACCCGCCATTGGCGCTTCTGGTAGACCCAAGATTTCCACAGGAATCGAAGGACCAGCAGATTTAATACGTTGACCATTTTCATCTGTCATTGCACGTACACGACCGTATGACGAACCTGCAAGAACAAGGTCACCCACTTTCAATGTACCGTTTTGAACAAGAATCGATGTTACCGCACCACGCCCTTTGTCTACACGTGCTTCAATTACAACACCTTGTGCCGCACCCTCTTCAGATGCTTTAAGCTCAAGAAGTTCGGCTTGAATTGAGATCAAGTCAAGAAGTTCGTCGATACCTGCACCGCTGTGCGCAGAAACCATTGCCACTGGAACGTCACCGCCCCATTGCTCAGGTACGATTTCTTTCGTCGTCAACTCATTCAATACGCGATCTGGATCAGCAGACTCTTTATCCATTTTGTTGATAGCAACAATAATTGGCGTACCTGCTGCACGTGCATGGTCAATCGCTTCCGCAGTTTGTGGCATAACACCATCATCCGCTGCAACAACCAACACTACGATATCTGTAGATTTCGCACCACGTGAACGCATTGCAGTAAATGCTGCGTGTCCCGGTGTATCTAAGAAAGTAATAATACCTTTTTCAGTTTTCACATGGTAAGCACCAATATGCTGTGTGATACCACCTGCTTCACCTGCAGCCACTTTAGAGCGACGAATACGGTCAAGAAGTGATGTTTTACCATGGTCAACGTGACCCATAATTGTCACAACTGGCGGACGAGTGGTTTGGACACCACGCGCTTCTTCAGCTGCTTCAAGTAAGTTGTCTTCTGCTTGTGTATCCGAAACAAGTACTGGATTGTGACCCATTTCTTCAACAACAAGTGCTGCAATTTCTTGATCAATCGCTTGGTTTTGAGTAACCAATTCGCCCATTTTCATGAGTGATTTGATAACTTCGCGAACTTTAACCGCCATTTTCGCAGCCAAGTCAGCAACAACAATTGTTTCACCAATTTCAACATCATAAACTTGTTTTTTAACTGGTTTTTCAAAGCCATGCTTGTTCGCTTGACTTGTTTTTAAACCACGTTTATGTGAGTTATCACGGAAAGATTGCTCTTCGCCACGACGACCACCTTTTTTAGGTGAACGTGAATTGTTGGTATTGGTACCACGTTTAATTTCACGGTCTTCTTTCGCAAATGAATCTTCATATGCCTGACCTACAAGGCCGGCAGCAAGCGGAGAATCATCTACAACACGAATGGTCGCAGTAGTGTCTTCGTTAGAATACTTAGACGCCATTTGACGCATTTGCTCAAGCGTACGTTGTTGCGCTTCTTCAGCGGCTTTACGACGCGCCGCTTCTTCTACAGCTTTCAATTGTGCTGCTTGAGCTTCACGTGCTTTTTTCTGTTCTAGAGTTTCAACAGGTTTTGTAATTGGCTTGTTGTTTGACTTACGTTTTACAACAACCGCAGCTTTCGGTGTTTCTTGCTTCGCATGTTCTTGCTTCGCAGCAGCGCGCATTGCTTCTAAAGCTTGTTTCGCTTTAGATACTGGTTGTTGCTTCGGTTCTTCAGCTTTCGCTTCAACCTTAGGTTCCTGTTTACGTGCTTGTTGGTCAGCTTGTGCTTTCGCTAATGCTTCAGCTTTAATTTGCTCAGGATCCGGTTTAACAAATGTATGTTTCTTACGAACTTCTACATTAATCGTTTTTGCCTTGCCCGATGTACTCGCCACTTTAGCAGTACTGGTAGTTTTACGTTTCAACGTGATTTGTCCTGCATTGCCCGCATCCTGACCATGAACTTTTTTCAAATGGTTAACGAGGGCATTTTGTTGTTCAGTGGAGATAATATCGTCAGGTTTAGTTTGTGGTAAACCCGCATCACGAACCTGTTCCAGCAGCTTCTCAACTGGACGACCCACGCTGAGAGCTAACTCCTTAATCGACTTGTCCGTCATATATTACCTCCTAGTTAAACCATGATTCGCGCGCTTTCATAATAAGTTGACCTGCTTTTTCAGCACCTAAACCTTCGATATCAGAGATATCGTCAGTGGCTTGATCTGCAAGATCATCTACAGTTACCACACCGCGAGCGGCAAGCGCATATGCGATTTCTTTAGTCACGCCTTCCATTGCAGCAAGCTCTTCGCTTGGCTCTTGGATGTTTTCTTGTTGCTTCAATGCATCAGCCAATGCAATTTCTTTTGCACGACCTTGTAGCATTTCAACAGTTTCAGCATCAAGTTCGATCTCATCGAATGTTTCCGCAGGAACATACGCGATTTCTTCTAATGATGTGAAACCCATTTCAACTAACGCCATCGCTAAGTCTTCATCAATATCTAGACGTGTAACAAACATATCTAAATATTGTTGCGCTTCGTTTTGTTGGCGTGCGTGATATTCTTCTTCAAGCATCATATTGAGCTTGTAACCAGTCAATTCAGATGCTAAGCGTACGTTTTGACCTTGAGAGCCAATTGCACGTGCTAACTGATCACTCGTTGCAAAAATAATATCTGCAGTACGTTCTTCTTCATCAATCACGATACCTGATACATCAGCAGGCTCTAAAGCACTTGCAATGTACTGTGCCGCGTCATCAGACCAAACGACTACATCAATACGCTCACCATTTAACTCTGATTGAACTGCTTGGATACGTGTACCACGCATACCAATACATGCACCTACAGGATCAATACGGTGATCGTTTGTTTTCACAGCGATTTTAGCACGAACGCCAGGTTGGCGTGCAGCAGCCTTAATCTCAATGATTTCTTCAGCAATTTCAGGAATTTCTTTCTTCATCAATGCAATGAGCATTTCTGGTTTAGAACGAGAAAGTAATAACTGAGCACCACGGCCTTCACGGTTTACGTTAAACAAAATCGCGTTTACACGTTGTTTAGGACGTAGAATTTCTTTAGCGATCATTTCTTCACGCGCAAGATATGCTTCTGCATTGTCACCTAAATCAATGATAAAGCCATCTTTGGTTTGTTTTTTCACTTCACCGTAGATGAGTTCACCAACTTTAGATTCGTAAGCATCTGCAATTAGCGCTCGCTCTGCTTCACGAATTTTTTGAACAATCACTTGTTTCGCAATTTGTGCCGCAATACGACCAAAATCAATCGATTCAACTTCGAGTTCACGGATATCCCCAATTGCCCATTTTGCAGGATCTACATCAGAGATCGCATCTTGGCATGCTGGCATTTCGTGATCTTCGTCGGCAACCACTTCCCATTGACGGAAAGTACGGTAATCACCAGTACGACGGTCGATTTCTACACGTAGACGAGCTTCTTCCGAGTGAGTTCCCTCGTAGAATTTCTTCTTAGTCGCTGCAACTAAAGCTTGTTCAAGCGCTTCAAAAATTGCATCACGACTTACACCTTTTTCGTTACTAACCGTTTCTACTACGGTAAGAATTTCACGAGCCATAAGTCACCTATTCGTTCAGATTCTTATTTATTAAATTAATCTTGGAAAACCAGATTTGCTTTATCAATATTGTGGCTGTCAATATCCAACACTTGTTGCTTTTCAACTTCAACCTGAATCATTTCGTTCTCAAGGTCTACGTTAACAAGTTTGGCTTGGAATTTACGACGATTATCCACAGCACTGATCAAACGCAAAGCGACTTGCTGACCAATGTATGCCGTCATTTGTTCCAATTTAAAGAACTGACGATCCCAACCTGGAGATGACACTTCCAATGCATATTCGCCTGAAATTGGATCATGTACATCCAACATCGCACCCACTTGCTGAGTGACACGAACACAGTCCTGCACGCCGATACCACGGCCTTGCTCAACTTCGCCATCTTCATTGATGACAGGTTCTGCATTTTCATCAACTTCACGGTCGATATAAATACGTAACAGTGAACGTTTTCCTTGAGGTTGGAAATCAATCCCCCAAAGTTCTACATCACATGCTTGCACCGCTGGGGCAATTAAGTCCTGAAGTGCTTGAGTTTTATTTGATAGCTTCATTTACTCTCGTCAAATTTGTGCGATTCGATGGTCGAAATGACCACTACAGACCAATGCGAAACTATAGTAGTAGTGAAACATGACGGTTTGACCAAAATACTGTCGACACTACACGATAGCCAATAAAAAAGGGCGTAAATCGCCCCATTATTACACAGAAAACCATAGTCCACTGTGCAAAAAGGCCCACCTAGTTGTGAGCCTCTTTTAGAAACTTGGTAGCGGGAGCTGGATTTGAACCAACGACCTTCGGGTTATGAGCCCGACGAGCTACCAGACTGCTCCATCCCGCATCAACATGCAAAAATTATATACAATTTCTTGGTCATTTTCAATCTAAAACAACCTGAAGAATTGCCCTACTGAGTTGCATCTCAGAGGATTGGTAGCGGGAGCTGGATTTGAACCAACGACCTTCGGGTTATGAGCCCGACGAGCTACCAGACTGCTCCATCCCGCATCAACATCACAATGACTTTCAGATAAACTGCTTATATAGATTGTGTGCTATATAAGATTGGTAGCGGGGGCTGGATTTGAACCAACGACCTTCGGGTTATGAGCCCGACGAGCTACCAGACTGCTCCACCCCGCATCAATATGCAAATAGTTTTCTCAGCTTTAAAAGCTGTCCATTTAAAAGTTTGCATCTTAAAAATAGAATTGATTGGTAGCGGGAGCTGGATTTGAACCAACGACCTTCGGGTTATGAGCCCGACGAGCTACCAGACTGCTCCATCCCGCATCAACAGAGTTTTGCTGCATACACCAACTTATGTTCTGGATTATAAGTTGGTGCGGAAGGGGGGACTTGAACCCCCACGCCCGAAAGCACTACCACCTCAAGGTAGCGTGTCTACCAATTCCACCACCACCGCAGCTGTGACGCATTCTAGTCGCAACACGTCAAAAAAGAAAGTGCTAAATAAATTATTCAGCGCTTTTTGGTGCAGTTGGCGAAGTTTCAGCCGATTTTGCAGGCGCAGTCGGTACTGAAGAAATCGCATTCAGACTATAAGCATCTGTCGTTTGTTTCTTTGCAAACACAGCAAGTGTCAAGCTCGTAACGAAGAACAAAGCCGTTAAAATCGCAGTCAAACGGGTCATAAAGTTACCCGAACCCGATGCACCAAATACAGTTGCAGCACCGCCGCCACCAAAAGATGCACCCGCATCTGCGCCTTTACCATGCTGAACTAAAATCAGCACGATCATTAAAATCGCTAAGATAATATGTACCACCAGCACAAACGTATGCATGCTGAACTCCTAATTATTTTGTATTTGCAAATGCTTGAGCAATTTTATAAAACGACTCTGCATTTAATGATGCACCACCGACCAGCGCACCATTGATATCCGGACAGGCTGCCAACTCTACTGCATTTTCAGGTTTTACACTACCACCATAAAGAATCGCAGTATGAAGTCCCATCGGGGTGATTTGGCTTAAACCTTCACGAATTTTAGCATGCATCGCTTGCGCATCTTCAGGTGACGCTGTTTTCCCTGTGCCAATGGCCCAAATTGGCTCATAAGCCACCACAATTTGTTTCCACTGCTCTGCTTGTACGACAGCAGCAATATCACATATTTGTTGTAACACAACTTGTTCTGCTTGGCCGCTTTCACGTTGTTCTAAGCTTTCACCCACGCAATAAATCACAGTCAAACCCGCGTTTAATGCATTTTTTACTTTTTCATTAATGATATGCGGTTGATCAGCAAAAATTTCACGGCGTTCTGAATGACCAATCAGTACAAATTCAACACCATAATCTTTTAATAGCTCAGCACTGAGCTCACCCGTATATGCACCTGTACCTGCGACGCGAGAAACATCTTGTGCAACAGTCATGATGTAACGGCTTGCTTGTGCTAATTCATTTTGCACCGTGGTCAGAGCAATAGCTGTTGGTGCAACCCCAATATGGCATGCCGCTTCAGCAATATTTTGTTCATCTAATAATTGCTTAAAATTCTTAAGAAGTGCGCCAGCATCGGCTTGCAATGGGTTCATTTTCCAGTTACCCACTACCCAAGGCGTAATCGTCGAACCCGACATATTTATCCCACATGACAAAGATGAAATCGGGCACATTCTACACGTAATTCATAATTTTGAAGATAAATTTCAACACATTTGCGTGTTCGAATGACTCTAGTCATTCCAAGATCTTCACTTTTCTGTAAAAAAATTAAGCAGATTTAAGGACTGGTTCATGCTTTTTACCAATTCTTAGCTAGTGACAACACTTTAAGATATGGTATTTTTGTGCAACAAAAGTATAATTTTGCTATACCAATTATAAACAGACTGAAGCATAGGCAAGTAAAAGCATGACAGCAGTTCAAGGTTCTTCAAGATTTACGGGGTTTATTCGTCGCTTAGTTGACGAAGGGCATCTGTCTGCCGAAAAAATGCAAACAGCGCTGCAAAATTCAAAAAAGGCTCATCAAGATATCGTGCCGCATTTGATTCAGGAATATCAACTTTCAGCACGCCTGATTGCAGAAACCATCTCGATAGAGTTCGGTGAACCGGTTTTTGATATTTCAACTTATGACACGTCTTTAATCATTCGTGATGAGTTTGAAGATAAGTTAATTACCAAGCATCGTATTTTGCCCATTTTTAAACATGGCAATTTGTTATTCGTTGCGATCAGTAATCCCACCAATATTGAAGCTGTAGATGCTATCCGATTTGGTAGTAAGCTCAATACCGAAACCATTATTGTTGAACATGACAAACTTGAAAAGTTAATTGAACAGAACTTCGCTGAAGAAAGTACTTTTGACTTTGATGATGACTTTGATCTTGATTTAGATAGTGAAACACCCGATCCATCTCAAGAAGATGAAGATGAAGCAACGGGTGATGAAGCACCGATTGTTAAGTACATCAATAAACTACTAGTCGACGCCATTCGCATGGGTGCATCCGACTTACATTTCGAACCCTATGAAAAGTCTTACCGCGTCCGCTACCGTGTCGATGGCGTATTAAGAACAATTACCAATCCGCCCTTGCAGCTCGCTACTCGACTTGCTTCGCGTTTAAAAGTCATGTCACAAATGGACATCTCTGAAAAACGTATACCTCAAGACGGTCGTATTAAGTTAAAGCTGTCAAAGAACAAAGCCATCGACTTCCGTGTGAACTCTTTGCCGACCTTGTTTGGTGAAAAACTTGTACTGCGTATCCTTGACCCTTCTAGTGCGATGTTAGGGATTGATGCGTTGGGTTATGAACCGGATCAAAAAGAACTGTTCATGCAGGCTTTAGAAAAACCGCAAGGCATGTTGCTCATTACCGGTCCAACGGGTTCCGGTAAAACCGTATCTTTATATACAGGTCTAAACATTCTTAACCGTGAAGATACCAACATTTCAACGGCCGAAGACCCTGTGGAAATTAACTTAGAAGGGATCAATCAGGTCAACGTAAATAATAAAGTCGGCCTCACCTTCTCTGCAGCATTGAAGTCATTCTTACGTCAAGACCCTGATATTGTGATGGTCGGTGAGATTCGAGATTTAGAAACGGCTGAAATTGCCATTAAAGCAGCTCAAACGGGTCATATGGTGATGTCTACACTACATACCAATAGTGCACCTGAAACATTGACACGCTTACGCAATATGGGCGTGCCCTCATTTAACATTGCGACATCCGTGAACCTTGTCATTGCGCAGCGACTTGCGCGTCGCCTATGTTCACAATGTAAAGAAACAGTAGAGGTACCAAAACAAAGTCTACTGGAACTTGGTTTTACTGAAGACGATTTAAATACACCAGAATTTCAAATATACCAACCTGTTGGTTGTGCCGAATGCCGTGAAGGCTATAAAGGTCGTGTCGGTATATATGAAGTCATGAAAGTGACACCTGAAATTTCAAGAATTATTATGGAAGATGGCAATGCCTTACAAATTGCCGAAGCTTCAAATCAAGCAGGTTTTAACAATTTACGCCGTTCAGGCTTAATTAAGGTCATGCAGGGGGTGACTTCACTTCAAGAAGTCAATCGTGTGACCAGTGAGTAAGTGAATTAGTATTTAAAAATAAGGATAAATTCATGGCTGTAAAAAAAGCGCAGATGATGCCAACCTTCAGTTATGAAGGCGTGGATCGCAAAGGGGCGAAAATCAAAGGGGAAATGCCTTCGCGTAATATGGCTTTAGCCAAAGTCACTTTACGTAAGCAAGGCATCACCATTAAAACCATTCGAGAAAAACGCAAAAATATTCTCGAAGGCTTGATGAAAAAGAAAGTATCCACTTTGGATATCACGGTATTCACGCGCCAACTTGCAACCATGATGAAAGCCGGTGTACCGCTCGTTCAGGGTTTTGAAATCGTGGCGGAAGGCCTAGAAAACCCAGCCATGCGTGAAGTGGTCTTGGGGATCAAAGGTGAAGTTGAAGGCGGTAATACCTTTGCTGGTGCGCTGCGCAAATATCCGCAGTATTTCGATAACCTATTTTGCTCCTTGGTTGAATCAGGTGAACAGTCGGGTGCATTGGAAACCATGCTAGACCGTGTTGCCATTTACAAAGAAAAAAGTGAATTGCTTAAGCAAAAAATCAAAAAAGCCATGAAATACCCAGCAGCGGTCATCGTTGTCGCTGTTATTGTGACGATTATTTTGATGGTAAAAGTGGTTCCCGTATTCCAAGACTTGTTTTCATCATTTGGTGCAGACTTACCTGCCTTTACCAAAATGGTGGTCAACATGTCGGAATGGATGCAAAAATATTGGTTCTTCCTCATCATTGGAATTGGAGCTGTGATTGCTGGTTTCATGGAAGCGAAAAAACGTAGCAAGGCTTTCCGTGACTTCTTGGACAAAGCTGCACTGAAAGCACCAATTTTTGGTGATTTGGTTTATAAAGCAATTATTGCCCGCTATAGCCGTACCTTAGCAACAACCTTTGCCGCAGGTGTACCCTTAATTGATGCGCTTGAATCAACTGCAGGTGCAACCAACAACGTGGTCTATGAAACAGCGGTCATGAAAATTCGTGAAGATGTCGCGACTGGTCAACAACTGCAATTTGCTATGCGTGTCACCGATAAATTCCCATCTATGGCGATTCAAATGGTGGCTATTGGTGAAGAGTCTGGTGCTCTAGATGCCATGCTAGATAAAGTGGCAACGCATTATGAAAACGAAGTAGATAACGCCGTAGATGGTTTAACCTCGATGATGGAACCCTTAATTATGGCGGTACTGGGTGTCCTCGTTGGTGGTCTTGTGATTGCAATGTATCTTCCAATCTTCCAAATGGGTTCTGTGGTTTAATGCAAGAATTAATAACATATTTAATCAATACCCCAATTGCGATGTATATCGCAGTTGGGATTTTTAGTCTTTGCATCGGTAGTTTTTTAAATGTGGTGATTTACCGTACGCCAAAGATGATGGAACAAGAATGGCGCACGGATTGCCAACTGTTTTTACATCCAGACCAACCGATTATTGATGAAACAAAGATCACCCTGAGTACACCTGCTTCAACGTGTCCAAAATGCAAAACACCTATACGTTGGTATCAAAACATTCCAGTCATCAGTTGGATCGTGTTACGCGGAAAATGTGGAAGTTGCCAAAACCCGATCAGTAGCCGTTATCCACTGATCGAATTACTCACCATGATCTGTGCGCTGATTGTTGTTGCAGTTTTTGGCCCAACCATCCAAATGCTGTTTGGTCTGGTGCTGACTTATGTCTTGATTGCCTTAACATTTATTGACTTTGACACCCAACTTTTACCTGACCGTTATACCCTTCCTTTGGCTGCACTCGGGCTTGGCGTGAATAGCTATGCCATTTATACCTCTGCAACCTCAGCCATTTGGGGATATATCATCGGCTTCTTATGCCTATGGATTGTTTACTATTTATTTAAAATCATCACTGGTAAAGAAGGCATGGGCTATGGCGACTTTAAGCTTTTAGCTGCCTTGGGTGCATGGATGGGCCCTTTCCTGCTTCCACTGATTGTATTATTCTCTTCACTAGTGGGTGCAATCATTGGCATTATTTTGCTCAAAGTTCGTAAAGATAACCAACCTTTTGCATTTGGTCCCTATATTGCCATCGCCGGATGGATCGCCTTTTTATGGGGTGATCAAATTATGAAAATTTATTTGGGTCAGTAAGGTCGTTGTATGACATTTGTCTTGGGTTTAACAGGTGGTATCGGTAGCGGAAAATCTGCTGCAAGCAATTGGTTTGAACTCCAAGGCATTCAAGTCGTCGATGCTGATATCGTTGCTCGCGAGGTTGTCGAGCCGGGGCAACCCGCACTGATTCAGATTCAACAACAATTTGGTGATTGGGTTTTACTTGCGAATGGTGAGTTAAATCGGCGCGCTTTACGTGAATATATCTTTAAAGATCCTACAGCACGTCAAGCACTTGAAGCCATTACCCATCCTGCAATACGTCAGTCCATTATCCAACAGTTAAATGAAGCCACCAGCCCCTATGTCATCTTGGTTTCGCCGCTGTTATTTGAAACCAATCAACATGAATTAACCAATCACACCTTGCTTATTGATGCCACGGAACAATTGCAAATTCAGCGTGCATCACAGCGCGATGGTCAAAATATCGAGCAAATCCAAAAAATCATTCAAGTGCAAATGTCGCGTCAGGAAAAGCAAAAAATTGCAGATGATATCGTGCTGAATGATGGTCATTTAGATCATCTTTATGCACAGCTTCGACCGTTGCATCTCAAGTACTTAGCGCACGCTGAAAAAAGCTAAATAAAAAATCAGTCTTACTCAGACTGCTTTTTTTGTTGTTCGAGTTGCTGCTCTAGACTATCCTTTCGTCCCAACCATTTCCACGGTTGAATCGCTCCAATCCCCATCCCGACCAATCCACACACAATTGCAAAACTTAAGGGTTCATTCAGCAGCGGTACCGCTAAAATTGCAGCAATAAAAGGTGCCAAAGTTACGATACTTCCGGCTTTAAATGCACCCAGGCGCTTGATCGCCTCTACATACGTTAAAGTCGCAATAATCACCACAAAAATACCGTGAAAGATAACTTGTCCAATGAGTTGCAATGGCTCTGGGTCAGACCAATGTTTAGGGAAAAATAGTAGATAAATAGGCACGAATACCACGGCAGACCAAACCGCAACCCCCGCCATGGCATGCCAAGCAGAGAGCCTCCATTGCTTAAGCAATACCGTAAATATCCCCCACCAAATGGCACTGATAAAAAATAGCAAATCACCTAAACCAAATGCCACACCAGTCTCGACGTACATTAAATAGCTCATTAAGCTAATGGCAGAGATCATAATCACCACACTGATCCAGGTATGCTTATCGAGCGGCTGTTTGAAGATCAGAAACGCGGCTATGGCCGTACATAAGGGAATACAACCATTGAGGAAAATTGCAGCATGGGCCGCAGGAGCATAATGAAACGCACTATAGGCCGTTAAGCAATATGTCACCCCGCCAAGCATGGCAAGGATAAAAGGCTCTTTCTTCCATAAAAAAGCCGTATCTTTTTTATAAATCAAAATTGGCATTAATATACAAAATGCCAAAGCAAACCGAAGTGCGGTAATGTCCCAAGCACTGATTCCCCAATTGGCGCTTAAACGTGCTGTTAAGGTGAATCCGCCCCAAATACACATGGTAATGAAAACATATAAATAACCTTGCTTTTGGGGAGACATCATCACTTCTATTTCAATTCATTATTACGTTGACGACATGCTTCATACAATGCCATACCGGTTGCGACACTGACATTTAAGCTTTGCAAGTTTCCAGCCATTGGAATATAAACAGTTTGATCACATTGCGCCTGCGTAATAGGACGCAAACCTGTATCTTCAGCGCCCATCACCACACATACACCCGTACCAGTGAAGTCAAATTTTTGAATCGGCAATGCTTTTTCATCTAGCATAGTGCCGACCACACGTACATTAAAGTCTTCTTTGATTTGAGCCAAGGTACGTGCCAAGTTCGTCACCTGAATAAACTTCACTTTTTCAGCACCACCTGCAGCAACTTTACGGGCTGTTGGGGTAAGCGTCGCTGAACGATCACGCGGTGCAATCACAGCTTCAACACCCATGGCTGCCGCTGTACGAATGCATGCACCAAGGTTATGTGGATCTGTAATATGATCTAATGCCAATAGCAACGCATTTGGATTGGCTTGTAATAAAGCCTCTAAATCTTTTTCGTTCAAAACTGGATGTGGACGTACAGCAGCAACCACACCTTGATGGAACGGTTGTCCCGCAAGTTTTTCCAAACTATCACGACTAGCTTTTTGAATGCTGACACCAAACGGTTCTGCAAGCTCAAAAATACGTTTTAAACGCTGATCATCACGTCCTTTTAACGCAAATAAAGTTAAAACGCGTTCTGGCTCAAGTTCCAGTAATGACTCCACTGAATGAACGCCATAATAATATTCCGGTTTCGCCATGAACGACCTCTAAATTGCAAACTTCGATAAACTTTTGAACAGGGTATGATATCCCTAGAGCACAGCATAGGCTGCCAAAAAGAAAAATCCTGCAAAGCAAGCTTTACAGGATTTATGCTATGACACATAGTTTAACCGATTTGAGGTTAAAAAACTGTGCCTAAATTGATTGAATCATTAGCCTTCTAAGTGGCACACATAATCCAACACTTCGTCTGTTTCAATTTTAAATCGGCTATTACCTGGCACGTAGAATGATTGACCCGCACGGAATAATTCGCTTTCTTCGCTATCTGCAATTTGAACACGACATTCACCTGAAATAATTTCCATACGTTCAGGTACATGGGTTTCAAAAGTCAGCGCTTGTTCAGTTGGAAGCAACACACCCAGTGTTTTCTTGGTTCCATCTTCAAATTGCACAGTGTGGCTGATACATAGACCGCCAAAATAAACATTTGATTTTTTGATGACTGATACATGATCAAACTGTGCTGACATGCGTTTTCTCCAGATAAAGCATATTTATAATATTTTGATCGAAGTAGTTTAATTGTGCTGCAAAAACTAATCAATCAGTGTTGAAAATTTTGAGATAGATAATTACAAAAATCTGAGAAGTGGATATGTCCCAATACCATCTCACTATCTTGACATTGAGAATCTAAAACAAACTGTACTTTTGTACAAAATACTTTTTTTATTTCATCCACTAAAGTCCTAGTTAGGGTCTATAGAAACGCTGCAAAATCATTTCACAGATATACATGGATAATGAATTATATGGACGGATTTAAGAGACCAAATCATGACGTTTTATGGCAATAACACGCTAGATTAAATACAAGAATACATATACAAACGTGTTTTGTGAGGACATGGCAGGACGTTGGTGGTTTAAGCTCACGTTATGCAAGATCATCCACTCTTTGCATCACAACACTGCGTGCATACAGCGGATACGAAACTAATTTCTTATTAAACTGAAATTTAAGATAGAATTATGAGGTTTTTCGTCATCTTAAAATAAAACTTATCTTGTGACTAAAACAAAACTTAATTATCTTTAACTAGAACTTTTCGCAGCTCGGATGCGTTTATGCTGACACATTTAACTCTGATCAATTTTGCATTAGCCGACCATTTAGCCATCGACATTGAACAAGGCTTTAATGTCCTGACGGGTGAAACGGGTGCAGGTAAATCTTTACTTCTAGACGCATTATCAGCTTGCTTAGGTGAACGTACAGACACCAACTACGTGCGCTATGGATCAGACAAAGCCGATGTGACAGCGACCTTTAGCTACCAAGAGCACAGTCCTGAAGCGCTTTGGCTCAAAGAACACGAATTGGATGATGAGTCTGGCGAAATCCATTTACGTCGCGTAATTTTTGCAACAGGTCGTAGTAAGGCATGGATTAATGGACGTCCGAGCAGCTTGTCCGAGTTAAAAGAAATTGGCCGTTTATTGGTACAACTCTATAGCCAACACAGCCAACAACAACTTTTAGAACCACCCTACCCAAAACATTGGCTGGATCGTTATTACAATTTTTATCAGCCGGCTCAAGCCGTGCGTGATGCTTATAGCAAGTGGCAAAAGGACATTCGTCAGCACCAAGCAGCACTCGACGCCCAAGCCACACGTAAGCAACGGATAGAAACGCTTGAACTTCAATTGGAAGAACTTGAAGACGTTGTGCAAACGGACTACAAAGAAATCGAGCAAGAATTTGACCGTCTCAGTCATCATGAACATATCATGCAGGATTGTAGCTATGGTCTAAATGCCCTCGATGACGCCGAGCAAAATATCAATCAAGAAATGGGCGCGATCATTCGTCGGATTGAATCGCATGCAGGACGTAGTGAACAACTTTCTGAAATTTATACGTCGCTACTGAACGCTCAAAGTGAAATTGAAGATGCGACAGCAAATTTACGTCAGTTTATTGATCGTCAAAGTTTCGATCCTGAACGTATGGACGAATTAAACACTAAACTCGAAGTTTTTCATCGCTTAGCGCGTAAATATCGTACTCAGCCTGAAGATTTAAAAAATGATTATGATGCGTGGCAACTTGAGCTAGAACAATTACATCAACTTGAAGATCCTGAAACCTTAGCTGAACAAGTAGAAGTGTCTCATCAAGACTTTTTAGCCAAAGCACAGCATTTGGATGATATTCGTCGTGAAGCGTCTACCCCATTGGCGAAGCAGTTGACTGAACAAGTGAAGCAGCTCGCGCTCCCAGAGGCTCATTTTGAATTTAAATTTGAGCCTCTAGAACAAGCTTCAAGTGAAGGTTTAAGCTTTATTCAACTGCTGTTCACCGCAAACAAAGGGATTCCTGCTCAGCCTTTAGCACGCGTGGCATCGGGGGGTGAATTGTCACGTATCGCCTTAGTCATGCAAGTAATGAATGCTGAAAAAACTGAATCCGAAGTCTTAGTCTTTGATGAAATTGATGTCGGGATCAGTGGCGGAACGGCAGAAATTGTCGGGCGCTTATTGGCTGATTTGGCACAGCATGTTCAAATTTTATGTATTACTCACCAAGCCCAAGTCGCTGCCCAATCTGACCAACATCTTTTAGTGAAAAAACGCCAAACGGGTCCTGCAAGCAGTACCATTATCGAATTAGAAGAAGATGATCGGATTCAAGAGCTGGCTCGAATGACTGGTGGTGTGGAGATTAGTCAAACGACCTTACAACACGCAAAACAGTTGCGACAATTAAAATTTCAACATAGTTAATTTTTGATGTGTTCAAAAAAGCCTGTGGATTCAAAGTACACAGGCTTTTTTCTTAAACACACTATTTGACAGTCCCCTGATACACAAAGGCTTTCGAGCCTAAGCTATAGCGTAAATATTTATACTGCGGCTGATGTTGTTGATTGAGCAACATTACATCCACGTGTTTCGGACTGATTTTGAGATATTCATTACTGCTACGACGATCGGTTTCATAATGGCAGTCATAATCTACCGAGATTTGATCTAGTTTCTTTTGCTTAGTTTGAAATACATAAGATTTAAGTAACTGTTTTGGTCCAACTTCAACAGCTCTTAGATGATGTAGTCCACTGCAATTATCACCTTTATAATAACTCTTCACCAAATATACGGTTTTATTTTGGATGTTGACCGGCAAAATTTGATTGATATAGCCTGAGTCAAATTGATCTAAATGTTGCGTTTTTCCCGTTGCATATTGCACATAGCTGCTCCACTCCCCCATGGTGCCTCCGCCAGACACATCAAAACTATAAAATTTTAGTTTTTTATCTGGTGAATATTGCACATGAACAAAACCTTGCTTTTCGAGTTGCGTAAATCCGTAGTGAAAACTGCTCGGATCTGCCGCAATGACATCCACAATTTCACGTTCTATCGCTTCATTGACCTCATAAAAATTCAAGTTTTTATATTTTTTAATCACCTGAGATTCATGTTTTTGTAAGTCAGCGCTTCCTGCAAAGCCTGAAATAGGTAGGCTTGCACAGAGTGCCATCCCTATTATTTTTGAATAATGTGTCATTGTTTTACCCTCAGTTTATCCTGCTATTTTAAGCAATCTCAGTCATCCATCACGTATATCTTCTCCTCACTTTTGTACTGCTGTTGTTCAAATCACCAATCATCGCTTCACAATTCACCACATTGCAGACCTGCCTGCACGATGACGGTTTTTAGCATGTCCCTCACTGGTCGAGCATGACAAATATTGAATTTGCAGAAAAACTCATTGTTGAAAACTTATGAGTCTAGTATGTTGATAAATACAACGTTATTCGAATGCAATTCACCCCAAGAATGAAACTTACCCCAATAAGGAGAAGCCATTAGGTGACTAAACAATACCTCACACACCGCTGCCTGATTGCTCCACCCGAAATGAACGATGAATTCTTTGCCAATACGGTGATTTATTTGGCTCGACATGATGAAGATGGCGCTCAAGGCATCATTATTAATCGTCCATCAGGTTTACAGATCAAAGAACTCTTGAATGATTTGGAAATTGAGGCAGATAATGTGCATCCTCATGAAGTGTTGCAAGGTGGACCTTTGCGCCCAGAGGCAGGTTTTGTTCTTCATACCGGTCAACCGACATGGCATTCGTCTATTGCTGTGGGTGAAAATGTCTGTATTACCACGTCTAAAGATATTTTAGATGCGATTGCACACAATGAAGGTGTGGGTCGTTATCAGGTGGCTCTAGGCTATGCCAGTTGGGGTAAAAGCCAATTGGAAGAAGAAATTGCTCGGGGTGATTGGCTCATTTGTGACTCAGACATGGATTTAATATTTAACTTACCTTATGACGACCGTTGGGATGCTGCCTATAAAAAAATGGGCGTTGACCGCATGTGGTTATCATCTGAGATTGGACATGCCTGATTTACCACAATATCAAATGATTATGGCCTTTGACTTTGGCACACAAAAAACAGGAATAGCTGTTGGACAAGCCCTGATTGAAAGTGCAAATCCCCTACCACTCTTTCCCATGAAAGATGGCATTCCCAATTGGGATAATCTACTCAAGATTGTGAAACAGTATCAGCCGGATTTGTTTATCGTGGGTCTACCGCTCAATATGGATGATAGCGAATCTGAACTCTCCACACGTGCGCGTAAATTTGCACGACGCCTTCGCCACCAAACCAATATTGAAACTTTGATGGTCGATGAACGATTAACGACACGTGAAGCGCGTGATGAATTAGATCATTATCAAGCCCAAGGCCGTGCGAAGAATCTTTCTGCCGACAGCCTTGCTGCAGCATTGTTTATTGAAAGTTGGTATCGAAATCCAGTTGGACTGAAACCTTAAGCGCTTTCAACAAACAGGCAAATAAAAAAGCATCCAAAAGAGGATGCTTTTTTATGCGCAAGATTGATCACTCAATGCTGCGCAAATGAAATGATTGGGGATAACTTAGTTTTTATCCACAATATGAATCGTGGTGGTTCGACCCGCGACAAAAGCCAACTGATCATGCGGCACTTCATCCAGTACAATTTTCACTGGTACACGCTGTGCCAAACGGACCCAACTAAAGGTTGGATTGACATTGGCAAGTAAGCCATCAGTCGATGTACGTTCACGGTCTTCAATCCCCGTAGCAACGCCTTGTACATGGCCTTTATAAACTTCAGAACTTCCCATCAGTTGGATTGTTGCAGGTGCGCCAACATAGATTTTATCCAGTTTGGTTTCTTCAAAATATCCCACAACATACAATTGTTGACGGTCAATTAAGGCCGCTACGGCTTGGCCGACTTTGACGTAATTCCCTGCTTTGAGCTCAAAGTTAGACAATGTTCCATCAGTCGGTGCAACCACTTCCGAACGGTTTAAATTCAATTCAGCCAAATGCAAACTGCTATTTGCCGCTTCAATTAGGGCTTTTTGCTGCACCACACTGGCTTTGGCTTGTTCAATCGCTGCCTGAGTTTGCTCATGCTCTGCATGGGATTGATCACGTACTGCAAACATTTGATCTTGTTCTTGCTTTGAAATCGCACCGTCCATCAAACTTGCATAACGATTTGCATTTTTATCTGCAAGATTAATATTGGCTTGTGACTTCACTAGATTGGCTTTGGCTTCAGCAAGCTGCGCTTCAGCCCCTGCCAGTCCTGCGTTGGCTTTCGCCAGGTCAGATTTGGCTTGCTCAACATCCAAAGCTTGACGTGCCACATCTATACGAAACAGCACTTGGCCTTTTTTCACTTGTTGGTTGTCTTGAACTAAAACGTCTGTGACCAAACCTGAAACATCCGATGACACTTGAATCACGTCACCACGTACCCGTCCATCACGCGTCCATGGTTCCGAATTGTAGTAGTCCCAAATATGTTTCAGCGCAAGTAATGCGCCACATAGCACGATTATCAACAATACAGGCCGAACATATTTTCGGACATTCAAATTGGTCATACGATTACCTCAATCATTTCATTTTTTAGGGGCTTAGAACTGGCAGAAAATAAAGATTTCATGCACCAGCCAAAGCAACATCACAAATACACCCAAATAAAAAATATTGGGCATCGGCACCCAATCTGGCGCCATCCATCGGTCAAGCAAACTCATGATGACCCGCAATAACAGATAGGCCAATACCGCTTGAATCAATAGAATGGGCACATAGACGCCATACACATTTAGCTCACCCATGTTGTGCCTCGACCTGTAAATTATTTGGAGTCTGCTGTGTTAGGACATGACACAAACTGCTTTGAATATTGTTCAGTGAATACTGAATTCGATGCATAACATCGTCGTTTTCAAGACCCTGAACGGCCTGATTCAATCGTTGAATTCGCTCTACAATTTGCTGTTTCAAACTCATATACACATTCTTTTGCCCTTGTTCCATGGCACGGAAATAGTCATCTAAATCTTGTTGTAACTCTTCAAGTTCACTGACCAGTGCATCATTCGGATCGAGTTTATTCATGAGTTCTTGCAAGCGGGTCAAATCAATCACGGCACTGGCTTCCACCAAAGCCCACTCGATCTGTTGTTTCAAATTCCCTGATTGCACCATTTTGCTGTTTAGGATGCCGATTCGGTCCAACATACTGCGTAAATGCACCCGAAACGGTAAGCCGTACGGCAGATATAAAGCCTGACGCAGTGCTTTGTAGTGCTGTGAAAGTATGCGTTGGGCCGTCATATCTGGTGACATTGCACGTACTAAATGAATAATAAATACCGAGATAATGGGTCCCAAAACCGTCCCAATCGATGCATCAAAGAAAAACACCTGATCGAGGCTAAAGCGGTTTTGAAAATTCAGTCCCATGATGGTGCCCATCAAAAGCGGCAAGCTGATCCCAATCAAAGGCGGATGTAAAAACAGCATCAAACAGAACATCACAAATGGTGCTAACACCACGATCAACTGCCAAAAAGCGGTCACATGCGGGAAAATGCCATAGGCGTAGATAAACACCATGAACGCCGCATACATATTGGCGCGAATAAACATTTTCAATGCAGGAACGGGGTTATCCATCGCAGTTAAAATACAAGCACTGATCGCAGCCATTTCGGCCATCATAAATCCAGCTTTCCAACCACTGACAATCCAAAACCCCGTGGAAATTAAGATAATCAAACACGCAGACACCCCGCCACGAATGGCAACCCCCGCATCTCGATGCAAAGTCGGATAATGACTATTGCCCAAGGCGGTCAGTGTGGCAGGTAAAGTGGAGTCGCCTTGCTGTACCCGCTGCCAAAGCAAGCGAATCGCACGAATATTCTGAATAAAATGCTGAATATCCATTTTTAGACTACCTAAAATCACCTGTTGTGATGGCAATGCCTGTGCCTGAATGTGTTGAAAATCTTGCTCAAACTGTTCAGGCAATTGATTGAGTTCACTTTCCTCAATCTGATGTTGATCTAATAAAAACGCGGCAATATGTTCATGGGCTTGCTTGAGTGCCGTCCGATAATTTGCATCCAGACCATCTAATTGTTTCATCCGTTCAGACATGGCCACCAAGTTGCTGACCAACAAACTCAACTGATGCAAGATTTCCTGCAACGGGCGTGTCATGCCTTTTAAGGTGGATTTTTCATAAGACAAATGCACCGCCATGACATGTATATCGGCGATATCTCGTGCAATATTGCCGAGATTTTTAGAATAATTTTTTAGCTCGGCAGGCTCTAATAAAATCTGATCAAAAATTTCTTTGGTATCGGCAAAGGTTTTGCTCACCCGTGTTTCGACGGCAGGGCCAATATGCATTGGAAATAATGTCGTGGTCACGATGGCACTACAGACCACACCCACCGTAATTTCGAGAAAACGCCCCAAGGCCATATCGAAGATCGAAGCGGTATCAATAAAATACAAGACGTTAAAACAGATAATGACCGTGGTATAACCCGCCAACATGGAAACATAACTACGAGGCGTACGGTCTAGCAGTGACAAATACAGGCAAAACCCAACCCAAACCGCTAAAAACACCGTAAACAGTACAGGCATGTGAATGAGATGTGGCAGTGCCACCACCGACACGGCCGCCCCTAAGAACGTCCCTAATACACGATACAAACTTTTTGAAGACGTCATCCCTGAATATGGATTCGCGATCACGAAAACGGTGCCAATCGCCCAAATCGGATAAGCCAAATTCAGTACAAAGGCCACATACAATGCCAACATGCCCGCGATGAACGTTTTGGTCGCAAAAATCCAGTCCATTTTATTGGGCCGAAAAGCGAGTATTTTTTTCGTCAGCAGCATGATGGATCTCGGTGGTTTGCTTCTTTTTAGTGAAAACGACCTCGTATCGAATGCTTAAACATTCGACAGCACAACCTGTATCACGGCACAGGAATGACTAGAAATTTCAATAAGTAAAGAAGCGATTCAAATCGTATTTCAAACCATTTGAATACAAAAAGTAATGTGCAACATTGCCTGCGCATCGAACAGATGGGCAATATTTATTCAATATAGGATATTTTCATAGCAATTTTGCTAAAAAAACAAACCGAAGTCAATAAAAATATCTTATTTTGATAATTCAACTATATTTTAAATAAGTATTTCAGGTTTTTACTATGCTTTTATCAGGATGACCCAAGAAACCCTGTGATATTTCAGATTTGTTTCATTTCCAGTGTAGAAAATCGCAACATCAGGCCGAGCAATTTGTTATAAAGTAACTTAACGATTCATTTTTTATTGTGACCAAGCAGGTTCTTATGGCGCTTTCCAGTTTTGGTAAAATTCTCACCGTACTCGACTTATTTTCAGTTGCTCGTCCCATCATCAATGTCGACATTATTAGTGAAGAATTAGGCTTATCTAAACCAACGAGCTATCGCTATTTAAAAGAACTGGTTTCTGCTGAATTATTGCAGCGCCTCAGTGGGACTTCTGGCGATTACACACTGGGTTCAAAAATTGCTGTGCTTGATTTTATTTCTCGCACCACCGATCCATTGGTGCAAATTAGCATTCCCTTCATGAAAGAAATTGTGGAACGCACAGAGTCTTGTTGCTTATTGACGCATCTGAATATCGACTCTTGTATTGATGTGCATCATGAACTTTACAAAGACTATACTGCCTTGGCTTATGGTCGAGGTAGCCCGCGTCCGATGTATAAAGGCTCATCATCTAAAGTGATTTTGTCCCAGTTACCCAAGCAACGGATTTTAGATTATTACCACCGTTTTGCAGATGAATTATCTCAAGTTGGTTTTGCGCATAATGAAGAAGAATTTATGCTGCAAATGAAAAAGATTAAAAAGCAGGGTTATTATTTTTCCAATGGTGAAGTTGACCCGAATATGTCGAGCCTATCGATTCCGATTAAATTCTCCAGTAAAGAACCCCCACTTGCTTTGACCCTATTGGCGTCTAAAAATCGTTTTGATTTTATGAATTTTCAGAAAGTTGTAGAAATGCTGCAAGACTGTACAGCGCGTATTGAGAAAAAATACAGCAGTATGATGGAAGAATCGGACGCCATTTAAGCCTGATCTGTTTGCGCATAACTGATGCAATATTGTAAAGATGCTATTTAATTAATCTGATAAATCCATGTTGTTAATTGAATTTATTAATTATAAATTCCAGAAAGATTATCATAATATGATTATTGTTCTTTAGCAGCCATCTCAACCATGTGTTCCATGATTTCAGTTGATTGTCGCTATACTCTTCCTCAGAGAAAGAAAAAAGCTCATCTAGATATGGGCTTTTTTTATGGCTGTTGATCATAGAAATAACGAAAGGTTAAATTCACCCTCGGCTCGGTCACTTTCATCGACTTCATTAGGGCATGTTTCCAATACCGTTGGGTTTTCCCACGCATCACGATCAACTGTCCACTTTGCAGTAAAAGCTGTACTTTCTCTTGAGTGCTTTTATGTTTAAAGCAAAACTTTCGGCTTGCCCCAAAACTCAAGGATGCAATCACCACCTGCTGTGTGGGTGAAAGCAAAGATGGCTCATCATCACTATGCCACCCCACCGCTTGCGTACCATTTTCGTATAAATTGGCCAAACAGGAATTAAACGTCTGACCCACCCGTTGCTCAATATGTTGCTTTAAGCGCAGTAAAGCTGGATTCCAGATCAATGCCTGCTTTTGCATGCCTGAATAGTGATACTCATAATGAGCATCTCCATACCAAACCACTTTTCGTTCCGTTTGAAAATACTGTCCATGCAAAATAACTTCATCATGCTGCCAAGCCAACTGCGTGAGGAAATAGCGTAAATATTTTTCACTGTCTTCAGCATTGAAGATCAATCCATAATCTTCAACTTCACCATCATAGGGCAACAGATTTGCATGCGGTTCAGGCGTAAATAATTCAAAATTCATCGGTTCAACTCAACACTGTTTGGCACAGCAGCGTGATGCTGATGTCGTGAGCACATTTAAAAAATATCTTAGCCGAAAAACGCTCGTCACAAATCAAAACATTGTCATTACTTGTCGCATAGAATTTTCAGTCTTAGACTAAAGCTCATATTCACAATAAAAATAATTGCTTATGAACTTGTGGCAGCTTTTCCAAAAATTACGTCCATTCGTACAGCCATACCGCTGGCTGGTGGTCGTGACGCTGATCTTGACCTTAATTGGCTCACTTACGGCACAGGTGAATGCCCTGACACTCAAATATGCCGTAGACAGCATCAATCAGCTTTTACAACAAGGCCTCGGTCTAGCCAATGGTTGGCATATATTAATCACCATCACCGTAGTCTTACTGGGAAAAGAAGTCATCAATGCCATCGTGCAATTTGGACAAAAATCGTTTGGTGAAAAGTTACGTATTTTAATTTCTCAGGATTTGTCCCAAGGCATTATTGAAAAATTTATCACCTATCGATTGGCATTCTTCGATCAACAAGACAACCAAGCAGGTAAGCTCCAAACTCGAATTGATCGGGGTGTCAGCTCGCTCACACGACTAGTTCAAATCTTTTTTATTGATATTTTACCGCTTTTTACCAGTGCGATTATTGCACTGGGCTTAATGTATTATGCCAATGTTTGGGTTGGCGTGGTGGCCACAATTATCGTGCCGATTTATTTTTGGCTGACCTTTAAACAATCACAAAAACTGGCAGGCAAACGCCGTGCCCTACGCGATAATTTTGAAAAGAAAAATCAAGGTATTCTGAGTATTATCAATTCGATAACGGTCATTAAATCTTTTAACAAAGAAGCCGTCGAATCGAAAAAGCAATTAAATCTGCAAAAGTCACTGACTGAAAACCAGATGCAGACACGGCAAACCAGTTATATCTTTGACGGACTCAAAACCTTTATTGAACAGGTCGGTGTAGTGCTGATCATCATTCTGACGGCCTATTTTGTTTTGGATGGGCAAATGAGTATCGGGATGATTATGTATCACGTGTTGTTATTTAATAATGTCTCTGCCCCGATTCGCTCGCTGCATCGTATCTATGATGAAATTAACTCTGCGATGATTTATTCAGAAAGCTTCTTTAACATCTTAGAAGCGGATCATGAAATTGAAACCAGTGGTACTGCCCAACCTCCGATTCAAGGTCAATTTGAATTGAGCAATGTCGACTTTAGTTATCCCAATGGTTTTCAGGCATTACACCGTATCAATATGACCATCCAACCAAATAAAATTACCGCCTTGGTTGGTTTATCTGGCGCTGGTAAATCGACATTAATTAGCTTACTGGATAAGTTTTATCATCCTCAAGCGGGCAATATCAAACTCGATGGCATCGATTTAGAACAGATTGATACGCAGTATTTACGTGAAAATATTGGTTTGGTTTTACAAAAAAATCATATTTTCCCAGGTTCAATTTTTGAAAATATTCGCTATGGAAAAAGTACAGCTACAGAGCAAGAAGTCTTCGATGCAGCACGGAAAGCCTCGATCCATGATCAGATCTTAAAACTTCCGCATGCCTATGAAGCCGATGCTTTACTGCTCTCAGGTGGACAGCAACAGCGCATTGCCTTGGCACGCATGTTCTTGAAAAATCCGCCGATTATTTTCTTGGATGAACCGACTGCAAGTTTAGATGCTATCGCTGCTGAACAAATTAAAAATAGTCTGGATCAAATTAAGCAAGGGCGTACCGTCATCATGATTTCGCATAGTTTGTCGCAAATTATCGATGCCGATTACACCTATGTGATGAAAGACGGACAAATCGTAGAACACGGGGAGCATCATGATTTGTACCATCAAGAAGGTGCCTATAAGCAAATCTTCGATGCGATGGCGAAAAGTTTAAATATTGACAAAATCGCCCGGACTTTTGAGGAAGACGAAGAAACACATAGTTAATTTTAGACCGAAAAAAGCCCATCGTTGGATGGGCTTCATTTATATTAGTTTTAAATCAATTAACGCTGAACTTTTTGCTCAATTTCTTCAACACTGGTGTGACGGACATCTAGACCTTTCACCATATAAATCACTTGTTCAGAGATATTTCGAGCATGGTCACCAATACGTTCAAGTGAACGCAGCACCCAAAGTACATTCATGACCCGAGTAATGTGGCGTGGATCTTCTATCATATACGTCATGAGGGTACGGGTTGCCGATTGGTACTCGCGGTCAATATCAGCATCGGCCAAAAGGACACGTAAAGCCTGATCTACATCCAAACGTGCAAAGGCATCGAGCGCATCATGAATCATCACGCGGACTTGGTTGCCAATATGACGTGTTTCCATATAACCACGCGGTGAACCACCCTCTTCACACAAGCTTTGTGCAATACGGGCAATTTTTGCCGCTTCATCACCAATCCGTTCTAAATCGGTGTTGGCTTTCGACATCGCAATCACCATGCGTAGATCAATCGCAGCAGGATGACGACGCGCCAAAATTAGGGTAAGCGCTTCATCAATTTCAGATTCCATACGGTTCACCGTATTGTCTTGAAATTGAACATCAATCGCCATTGTTGCATCCGTATCCAATAAGGCATGAATGGCATTTGCAACCTGTTGCTCCACCAAACCACCCATGGTCATAAATTTGGTATGCACATCCTGCAACTCTTCATTGAATTGCGAAGAAATGTGATGATTTAAAACAGGATTATTAGGCAAAGCGAGTCTCCACTACAACGTGAATCGGCAGATTTTAGTGCCATATTAAAGCATATTGATTATGAAACTTTTATGACCATGGATTATTTCTTTAGTAGGATCGATGGCTGATTTTTCTGATCGACCAACCATGCATTCATTTCCACTAAATCAGCTTCCGTTAATTTCCCAACGGAGGCTTTGAGTTGCAGTACATGTATTAAATAATCGTACTTGGAATTTAAATAATCTTGACGGGCTGAAAAGGCATTACGCTGTGCCAGTAGCACATCAACCATAGTTTTCAGACCTTCTTGGTACTGGGCTTGTGAGGCCAAAGACACTTGCGCGGAAGAATCCATTGCAGCTTTACGTGCCTGTAATTTACTTTGATCCGTTTCGACTTGCATATATGATTTTTTTACATCAGTTTGTGCTTTTCGAATCGCTGCATCCACCAGTGCTTGGCTTTTTTCAACATTGATCGCCGCTTGCTTAATGGATTTCTGTGTCCGTCCACCATTAAACACATTCCAGTTCATTTCAATCCCCACCTGATCAAATTGACCATCTTGCGACATGATGGATTGTGGACTTTGCTTGTTATACCCATAGGTCCCTACCGCTTCAATCTGAGGATATAAGGCGGCTTTTTCGACACGTTTACCATCTTCCGCATAACGTTGTTGCATACGCGCTTGTAAAATGCCTAGGTTCTGCTCCTGAGCCAGTTCTTCCCACGCTTGTACATTGTTTGGAATCGGTTTTTCAAACTGAAAATCTTCACGTAACACCGCCAAATTTTCTCGATATGGCCCAATCAACTGTTGTAATTGTTCCTGCGCCAAAACCAATTGAACATTGGTTGCCATGCGGTTGGCCCGAGCATTTTGATATTGAGCATTGGCTTCGCTGACATCACTTTTTGCCACCAAGCCTTCTTTTAATTTAGCATTCATCATGCGCAGCTGTTCAGATAGCGCCTGTTCTTCTTGTAAGTTGGCAACCGTCAATGCTTGCTGACGTAGGACATTAAAATAAGCTTCAGAAACATTTAAAATATGATCTTGTTTTTGAATCCGCAAATTAATTTCACTTAAATTAATCGAGGTCTTGACTTGCTTCAGCCCTTCCCATGCATCCCAACGAAAAATGGGCTGACGGGCAGTAAGCGCAATTTGTCTTGTTGTGGTGCTGTCTGGCATGATCAGCCCGGCTTGAGCGCCACTTTGGTTGGAATTTTGATTTTTTCGGGTCACATTTCCGGAGATTGTTACCGTTGGAAGTAAGTTCCCATTGGCAATCCCCAAATTCAATTTATCCGCTTCATATTGTAGTTTATTGGCTTGCCAATTGGGGTCTTCTTGTTTTGCACGTTCATAAGCTTGCACAAGGTCTAGCGCACACGCCCATTGACTCGTGAAAAGCAAACAAAGACCCACCACAACTTTTTTGTTCATTTTTTTTGTAAATTCCTAATATTCAAATACCCGAGATTGAATATTCAAGCCTAAAACTAAGCAGATACTAATCATATCCTTACAAATTTCCGTATGATTTTTATTAATTTTTTATATCAAATGCGACAAAATCAGATAATTTCAGTCGTTTTCGGACATTACTCACAACGCTATAACAAAGAACTGTACAATAGTACACATATTGCACGTGTTTCATCTATAGAATAGTCGACATTCCATCGGACAATACCACTTCTATAGCGCATCGAGTTCCTGTGTCAAATTTTTTTCAGCTGCCTGTAAAGTTTAGTGCAATGTTTTTATGTTTCAGTATGTTGAATGGATGCCAACAACAGCCTGAACCACAACCTGCACCAGAGTTTTCCAACAATAAGACTGTTCAAAAAGAAGCAGTCGATTTGTCTTTGCTGTGCAAAAAACTTGAAAAAAACATGCTGGAAATAGACGATCAACGAACAACTTTCGCTTTAGAACAAATCAACCAAGATCTCAAAGTCTGCTTGCCGCTGTTAAAAGCGGACGAACAAAAAAAATTACTGCGTTTGTCCAATCAAATGTATCGCAACTTTTTACATGTTGAACGTACGGCTCAACAGCAAATGGCGTTCGAACAATTTGCCTTTGATATGGCTCAGCATCCCACCATTCAACAAAATCATTATGAGCAGCTCACTGCCCGCGATCAGTATTTACTGAAACATAAAGGCCAAGCCTATGTGGAATTGTTCGATGCAGGTGAAGGACAGTTACGCTATCGCCGCAGTCCTGAATATTTAGCCAAAATTTTTGCGCCGTATATGGAAGAATCTGAGCAAGTCTTTATTGAAAAACTGGCTGAACAAAATGCACAACCTGCCTTGTTGCAACAAAGTTTAGCCATTGAGCCGCAAGAGATTGCTACACGTGCAATTTTTTGGGAAGACTATCTCAAACAATATCCAGATAGCCCCTACAAAAAAGATGCACAACAATTGCTATATCAATATAGCCAGTTGTTATTTATTGGTTCAGCACATAGTCCAGTTTCCAATGATTTTTCAGACCGCCTCAGTATTCAAGCCAGTTCTTTAGAAGAAATTGAACGCTTGGCTCAACTAAAAAACTCCAAATTGGCAGATCAGGCGCGTTTATTTTTAAAATTATTAGATCAAAATACTGCTGCATCTAATCAGCGATCAGAAGCGCAGCTGTTGAATTTAATTGGTGTCCGCAATCCTGATCCGCATTATAAGAAAGACTGTTTTAGTGACGCCATCTGTGTAAATCAGTCCTCTACTTAGCCAATGCAAGTTCAATTGCACACGGGCCTAGCCAAAATTCTGCACTGCAAAATCGATGAAAAATAACACTGTTTTAAAACAGCCTTCATGCTAATATCCGCACAAAGCTTGACGGAGCGCAGGTAATTTCCTGCTGAGATCATCTAAATTTAGTTCGCTAAATTTAAGGATGAGTACCGTTGAACCTGATCAGGTTAATACCTGCGTAGGAATCAAGCCATCTAAAAACTTAAGCCCTTCTTATCTCTTGGTTTTACGCCATTATTTTCAGGTGAATCCATCAGATAAACTGCCACGTTTTTGGTCGTGCTTGATTCGTTGATGTCATTCATAAGGATCATTGCAATGAACCAATTAACGAATCTCACCGCTTCAGATCGCGCTGCTCAACATGAACAAGATGCTAAAGATCTCACCCGTATTCTCCCCGCGTCAAAAAAAGTCTATATCCAAGGCTCACGTCCAGATATTCGCGTACCAATGCGTGAGATCAGCCTTACAGATACGCCTACAGGTCTGGGTGGAGAAAAAAATCTACCCATTATGGTCTATGACACCTCTGGTGCTTATACCGACCCCAATATTCAAATTGACCTGAATCAAGGTCTACCCAATGTCCGTGAATCTTGGATTGAGTCACGAAATGATACGGAAATACTCGATACCTTAACTTCAAAATTTGGGCAAGAGCGTCTTCGAGACATCCGCACTGCAGAGATCCGTTTTGCGCATATTTCAAAACCGCGTCGTGCTCGTCGTGGACATAATGTCTCTCAAATGCACTATGCCAAACAAGGCATCATCACCCCTGAAATGGAATACATTGCGATTCGTGAAAATCAGCGTCAGCGTGAAGGTGTAGATATGCGCCAACATGCCGGTCAAAATTTTGGCGCACGTAATTTAACTGAAATCACGCCTGAATTTGTACGTCAAGAAGTGGCTGAAGGTCGTGCCATTATCCCTGCCAACATTAACCACCCTGAATGTGAACCGATGATTATTGGTCGTAACTTCTTGGTGAAAATCAATGCCAACATTGGTAACTCAGCGCTCGGCTCAAGTATTGATGAAGAAGTGGCAAAAATGACCTGGGCAACTCGTTGGGGCGCTGACACCATCATGGATTTATCGACAGGTAAAAATATCCATGAGACCCGCGAATGGATTATTCGCAACTCACCTGTACCGATTGGCACCGTACCGATTTACCAAGCTTTAGAAAAAGTTGATGGTGTCGCAGAAGACTTAACCTGGGAAATTTTCAAAGACACACTGATTGAACAAGCCGAACAAGGTGTCGATTACTTTACCATCCATGCAGGTGTACTGCTTCGTTATGTTCCACTCACAGCCAACCGTTTAACAGGGATTGTGTCACGTGGCGGATCCATCATGGCGCAGTGGTGCTTAGCACATCATGAAGAAAACTTCCTGTATACGCATTTTGATGAAATCTGCGAAATCATGAAAGCCTATGATGTGTCATTCAGTTTAGGTGATGGTTTACGTCCGGGCTGTATTCAAGATGCCAACGATGAAGCTCAATTTAGTGAATTACGCACCTTAGGTGAATTGACTCACCGTGCATGGGAGCATGATGTACAA
The DNA here is from genome assembly GCF_013420085.1 of Acinetobacter sp. YH12027. Lineage (NCBI taxonomy): Bacteria > Pseudomonadati > Pseudomonadota > Gammaproteobacteria > Moraxellales > Moraxellaceae > Acinetobacter > Acinetobacter sp. YH12027. The sequence continues at coordinate 63,608 of NZ_VOYW01000006.1, read as the reverse complement.
GTCATGATTGAAGGTCCAGGCCATGTCCCTATGCACATGATCAAAGAAAATATGGATCTACAACTTGAGGTTTGCAAAGAAGCGCCCTTCTACACGCTTGGACCGCTCACCACTGACATTGCACCAGGCTATGACCACATTACCTCTGCGATTGGTGCGGCAATGATTGGTTGGTACGGCACGGCTATGCTGTGTTATGTGACCCCGAAAGAGCATCTAGGTCTACCAGATAAAAAAGACGTCAAAGATGGCATTATCACCTACAAAATTGCAGCCCATGCCGCAGACCTTGCTAAAGGTCATCCCGGTGCGCAGGCCCGTGATAATGCATTGTCGAAAGCACGCTTTGAATTCCGCTGGGAAGACCAATTTAATCTGAGCTTAGACCCTGATACAGCGCGCAGCATGCATGATGAAACCATGCCGAAAGAAGCACATAAATCGGCCCATTTTTGTTCGATGTGTGGACCTAAATTTTGCTCGATGAAAATCACACAAAATGTGAGAGATTATGCAAAAAATCAGCAAGATATGCAGCTTTCTTCAGAATCTAATCCTGAAATTGAAACAGGTTTACAGAGCATGAAAGCGGCCTATCATGAACATGGTCAAAAGTTGTACCACAAAGTGTAAAGCTTAAAAAAAATCTTTTGTATTCAACAAAATCTCGGTTAGGATGAAATGGAAGATTTCATCCTAATTAGCGCTTATGAATATTATTAAACAGGCCACATATAACAAAAAAGATTACAGCATTGAAGGGCGTGAACATCTTTATAAAGGCTTTATTCAAGTTGAAAAAGTTCTGCTTCGACACCGCTTATTCCATCAAGACAGCATGATTCCAACCATTCAGCGTGAATTGATTCATCGTCCTGAAGCAGCAGGTGTGCTGATCTATAGTCATCAACAACAAAAATTTGCTTTAATTGAACAATTCCGCATTGGGGCGATTGATGATGAAACTTCGCCATGGCAACTAGAGATTATTGCCGGCGTGCTCGATGGTGATGAATCCGCTGAAAGCTGTATCCGCCGGGAAAGTTTGGAAGAATCAGGCTGTGAATTAGATGCGCTACAGCATTTATTTAGTTTTTATCCTTCTGCGGGTGCCTGCGCGGAATTATTCCACCTTTATAGTGCTGAAGCTGAACTGCCTGAACATGGTGGAGTCTTTGGCATGCCTGATGAAGGAGAAAATATTCAATTGCATATCTTAAACTATGCTGATATTCCTGAATTATTAACCAATGGTCGGCTAAAAAACGCACCTGTCATTATGGCCTTGCAATGGTTACAACAACAAATACATACTACAAGGAATGTCTAAGGGGAAGGACATGACTTTAAGGGATACACCACAATACGACTGGACACTGATCCAGATCTCGGACACACATTTAATGGATCAGGAAGATCTTGAGTTTGTCCGCATGAATCCAGAGCAGAGTTTTCACGATGTGATTCAACAAATTCAGTTGAACCATCATCACATCGATACGCTTGTCCATACTGGCGATCTTGCACAAGTGCCGGTAGAGCGCACCTATGCGCGTTATCGCGAATATATGCAACAGCAGCCGTTTCCATTTTATCAGATTCCGGGTAACCATGACGAAGCATCTTGCTTCCCATTTCATCAACAGCAAGATCGGGCACACTGCATCGAATTAGGCAACTGGTGTCTGATTTTACTGAACAGTGCGGTCAAGGGAAAAGTGGATGGTTGGGTATCACAACAGCAGTTGGAACAATTAGACCAGTTGCTCACAACACACCCACAGCAACACATCATTGTGGCATGCCACCACCACCCTTTTGCCATGCAATCGCATTGGATAGATCAGCACAAATTAAAAAATGCTGAACATCTGATGGATGTGCTTTCGCGCCATGATAATGTCAAAATTGTACTGTGCGGACATGTGCATCAAGACTCATCTAATCAATGGCACAATATTCAGTTTTTATCGACACCTTCGACCAGTGTTCAGTTCAAACCACATAGTGAAAATTTTGCCTTAGATGAAGCTTTACCGGGGTATCGTGTACTCTATCTGAATGATAATGGTGAATTTAAAACAGAAGTTGTTCGGGTCAAATTGAAACAACCTCAAATTAATGTTGAAATTTCAGGTTATTAACTTTTCAATTTGATTTTTTTGCTTTACTTTATGCCTTCTAAAGGAAAAGTGATAGTTAGAATCCAAACATCAAAGACTATCAATAAGCAGAAAAAGTCTATATGATGACGACCCCCACAGAAGGAAACTCTGTGTTGGGTGGATAAAAAACTTGCATATCACCATATTTTTTGCGTATAGATATATGCATATGATGAGGAATGCCCTATATGGCGAATGACAACCAAAATCAAGTCTTAGACGAACAAACTGATGTAGTAGACGAAAAGTCTACCAAACGCGTGCGCAAATCAAAGCCAAAGGCGACTGAAGGTGGTTCTACTGCAAGCTTATTTGGTATTGAACCTTATCAGCCTAAAAAGAATGAAGAATACATGTCTGAAGGGCAACTTGAGCATTTCCGCCACATCTTATTGGCGTGGAAAGCTGAGTTAATGTCTGAAGTAGACCGTACTTTGAATACCATGCAAGACGAAAATACTGCGCTTCCAGATGTGAACGACCGTGCAACGCAAGAAGAAGAATTTGCGATTGAACTTCGTACACGTGACCGTGAACGTAAACTGATCCGTAAAATTGAACAATCAATTGAAGCGATCAAAAATGATGACTACGGTTTCTGTGAAACGTGTGGTATCGAAATTGGTTTACGTCGCCTAGAAGCACGTCCAACAGCGACTTTATGTATCGACTGCAAAACACTTGCAGAGATCAAAGAGAAGCAAAATAACGGTTAATTCTGTGTTGAGTAATTCCTCTCTAGCCCTACCTTTAAAAAAGGGAGGGAAAGCTGCAGAGCATTACGTGGGTCGGTTTGCGCCATCGCCAACCGGCCCTTTGCATTTTGGCTCTTTAATTACAGCAGTTGCAAGCTACTGCGATGCCCGTGCCCATCAAGGGCAATGGGTGGTTCGTATCGAAGATACCGACATTCCACGTATATTTCCCGGTAGCGAAGAACACATCTTACGTTGTATTGATGCATTTCAATTCGAACCAGATGCCGAGATCATTTTCCAAAAAGACCGCTTAGAAATCTATGAGGAAGTCATTGCACATTTGTATTCCCAAGACTTGATCTATGCCTGTCAATGCACCCGAAAAATGCTTGGTTCAAATCATATCTATCAAGGCACATGTCGTAATCTTGGCCTTCCCCTTCAGGATCAGGCCATTCGAATCAAAGTCGATGCACAGAACATTTGTTTTACCGACCGCTTACAAGGGACGCATTGCTCCAATCTGCAACAAGATTTGGGCGACTTCGTCTTAAAACGCCGTGATGGCATTATCAATTATCAACTTGCTGTCGTGGTGGATGACTACCTGCAAGGGATGACCCATGTCGTACGTGGAGCTGATCTTTTGGACAATACCGAACGTCAAATTTGGCTCGGACAGGTTTTGGGTTATCCGCGCCTTGAATACATGCACTTGCCATTAGCAATGAATAATCAGGGACAAAAGCTGTCAAAACAGAATATGGCTCAAGCTCTTGATTTAAACCAAGCAGCACCTTTATTGCAACAAGCATTGCAGGCGCTACATCAACCGCCAGTCGACTTAGACACGCCACATATTATGCTGCAACAGGCGATTGCGCAGTGGGATATTCAACATATTCCCCATGGCACAGCATTGCCTCAAATCTATCAATAAACCCAAATATTGATCTAAGCCAATCACTCGATATTCAATTGAATTATGCTTTAATAAAGTGATCAATCGACCATTGGAGAGCCTAATGTTTTTTATTTTTGGAGTTGGTCCGAAAACCAAAGTCATTGAAAAGAGCCAATTTACTTGCCCTGTCTGCCGCAGCAGAACTCAGTATGAGTTGAAACAGCAACGTAATTATTTTTCTTTATTTTTTATTCCATTGATTCCCCTTTCTAAAGCCAAGGCGAGCTTTGTCAAATGTCTCCATTGTGGAACGGAGATGCCAGCCAGTGTCCTCCACCATGCATCTCCCGATCCGCAACAAGATACCAATTTAGAAGCTTGATTCTTCTTTACTTGGGTTTACTTCTTTGGTCGTAGCATCGATCTTTAATATCAGACTCACCATAACCGCACAGATAATCAAAGAAGACCCCCCATAACTAATAAACGGTAAGGTCAGACCCTTGGTAGGAAGCATGCCCATGTTCATGCCGGCATTCACCAAAATTTGCAGCAAGAAGATAATACTAATGCCATAAGCCAAGTAGCCTGCACGTAGGTATTGATGACGTAAAGCACGATGACCAATGCGAATACAGCAGATCAACATCACAAATGACAGCGTCAATACGGTCAAAATTCCAAAGAAGCCAAATTCTTCGCCCAAAACCGCCAACATGAAGTCGGTATGTGCCTCAGGTAAATACGACATTTTTTGAATACTATGACCCAAGCCGACACCAAACCATTCACCGCGACCAAAAGCCATTAATGCATTCGACAACTGGTAGCCTGCGCCTAATGGATCATTCCATGGATTTGAGAAGGACATCAAACGTTCTAAACGATAAGGTTCAAATAAAATCAAGAACACAAAGGCCATGATGATCGCACCAAAGGCAATTGCGAACTGAATCAACGGTGCACCTGCGAGGAAGAATACCCCTAGCATAGTTAAGGCAATCACCACAGTCGCCCCTAAATCGGGCTCTGCCATGACTAAACCGACAGTTGCAGCCATAATCACTGCCAATCGTACCAAGCCCTTGATATTATTGCGGACTTCTTCAGCACGTCGTACCACATAGTCCGCGGTAAATATCGCCATCATGACTTTGGCGACCTCCGAAGCCTGTAAGGTGAAACCAGCGATCCGAATCCAACGTTTAGAACCATTGACTTCTGTCCCGACAGCCAATACGGCAGCCAGTAAGATAATCGTGATAATCCATAAAAAGAAAGTGTTATTAAACCAAACATTCAACGGCACTTTATAGGCGATATAGGCGGCGGCGGCGGCGGCGGCAATCGAAATACCGTGTCGTGAAATGTAATGAAAGGCATTTTCATGCATGCGTTCTGCATAGGGCATAGATGCAGATGCCACCATGATCGAACCAATACACAACAATGCCAAAACACAGAACACCAGAACATTGCGCACGTTGACCTCGGCAGGTAACCGAGGAAGCCAACGCTCTACAACTTCATTTATTCTATTTATGGTCGTCTGAGCCAACCCAGCCATACAACTTTCCTTATCGTTCTTTTAAACGAGTGCATTCACACAATCAACAAATTGGTGTCCACGCTCACTGTAGCCTTTAAACATATCAAAACTTGCGCACGCTGGAGACAATAACACCACATCATTGGCTACCGCATTTTGTTGGCACAGCTCAACCGCTTGTTTCAAACTTTCAGCATGAATCAGCGTGGTTGTCCCTTCAATCGCTTTTTCAATAATTGGACGATCTTCACCAATCAATACCGCAACTTTGGCATATTTTGAAAGTGAATCACGCAGCGCAGTAAAGTCCTGCCCTTTGCCTTGACCACCTAAAATAATCGCAACTTTACCGCCTTTAGCTTCAATCGCAGCACCTAGACCATCAATCGCAGCTAAAGTCGCACCAATATTGGTGCCTTTAGAGTCATTATAATAACGAACACCATGCACTTCTTTGACAAATTCACAGCGGTGCTCTAAACCTTTAAATGTTTTCAAAGTTTCCAACATGCCTGCTAGTGGCAAACCAATCGCTTCACCCAAAGCTAAACATGCCAAGGCGTTTGCCACATTATGTGTCCCTTGGATATACATATCTGCACTTTTCAGTAAACGCTCACGACCACGTGCCAACCAAATTGTGCCATCAGTATCGCGTAAAATACCAAACTGATTCATATCTGGAGCATTTAGGCCAAAGCTTTGCATTGGGGTGACATCTGGAACCAATGGACGTGTTAATGAGTCATCACGGTTATACACCACTTTTTTCACCGCTTGGAAAATACGATGCTTCGCAGTGTGATAGCCCATCATATCGCCATGACGGTCCAAATGGTCTTCGCTCATGTTCAATACAACAGCAACCTCTGCTGCCAAGTTCGACGTGGTTTCTAATTGAAAACTTGAAAGCTCTAAAACATAAAGCTCAGGATCATCTTTGGTGAGATCCAAAGCCGGTCGACCCAGGTTGCCACCCACTGCCACTTTTTTGCCTGCATCTGCTGCCATAAGACCAAATAAAGTCGTTACGGTACTTTTCGCATTCGAACCTGTAATCGCGACAATTGGCTTATCCGTCGCACGACGTAAAATTTGAATTTCTGAAACCACAGGAATGTTGGCTGCAATGGCCGCCTGAATTTGCGGTAATTTTGGATCTAGCCCCGGGCTGATAATAATTTCTTCTGCTTGGAGTAATAAATCTTGATCCAACTGACCAAAACTGGTTTGTACATCACTTGGAATTTGATCATGACCCGGTGGGACTGCTCGTGAATCGGTGACTGCAACGCGGTAGCCATGGCTATGTAAGAAATTCACTGCGGAAACACCAGAAATCCCTAATCCGGCAACAACCTTCAATCCACCACGCTGTATTAACATTTTCGCCCCATTTTTTGGTCGGTTTTTAAATCTGACAAAATGTTAGCACTTTGCTGTTTTGAATGCTTTTTATGTTTTCACTTTCTCGCAGTTTTTTTGTGTCCGCTCGTAAAAAACCGCCCATCTCGGGCGGTTTCTTCACGCAACGGGCGGTGAGCTTATTTCCACTTCACCGCTTGTACTTCAGCTTTTTTTGCAGATGAATTATCCGAAGCTGAACATCCACAACCGCCTGCACAGCCTGCTGCCATTTTTGGCTTTAACCATTTGGCTAGACTGTTCCAACCACGGTTTGCACAGTGCTCAGATAAAGTTGTGAAGACTGAGTTCGATGTTTTTGGAAATACCTTCTTAAACACCACGACAGCACTCCAAATCACCAATACCGCAATAATTATTGATTCAAGCATGTCTCTCTCCTTTGTTCAGCTTTTGCCATTCACAATTCAGAATCCAAAATAGCGTGTTGCAAATTGATACGTGATGAATGCCATTAAATAAGCCAAACCAAATAAATAGATGGTCATGAAACTCACCGTTTTCAAGGAGCCAGTTTCACGTTTAACTGTCGCCAGTGTCGCCAAGCAATGTGGCGCATAAATAAACCACACCAATAATGATAAACCGGTTGCCAATGACCAACCCAATGACCCATCACTACTAATTAAATTTGCCAGGCCTTGAGACATGGCATCGTCATCTGTTGCAGACAAGGCATACACCGTACCCAATGCCGCCACAACGACTTCACGTGCCGCCATCGCTGGAATTAAGGCAATACAGATCTGCCAGTTAAACCCTAATGGTGCAAAAATCGGTTGTAATACATGCCCAAGCATACCTGCCAATGAATAATCAATATCCGGCAAGGTTGCGCCTTCTGGCGGTTGCGGGAAAGTACACAAGAACCATAACAAAATCGATAAAGCGAAAATGATGCCACCGACACGTTTCAAGAAAATCTTGGCACGGTCCAGTAAACCAATCCAAACACTCTTAATATCTGGGAAACGGTAGCTTGGAAGTTCCATCAATAAGGCATGCTGTGATTTATCTTTTTGGAAGAATTTCAGGACTGTTGCCACAATTAAGGCACTCACAATCCCTGCTGCATATAATGCAAATAGTACCAAGCCTTGTAAGTTAAAGACGCCCCAGACTATTTGCTCTGGAATAAATGCCGAGATCAACAAAGCATAAACCGGTAAACGTGCCGAACACGTCATCAACGGCGCAACTAAAATCGTTACTAGACGATCTCGAGGATCTTGAATACTCCGAGTTGCCATAATGCCCGGTACAGCACAGGCAAAGCTCGATAACAGAGGAATAAAAGCACGACCACTCAGACCCGCTTTAAACATCAGCTTATCTAGTAAGAACGCTGCACGTGGTAAATAACCTGATTCTTCTAAAACCAAAATAAAGAAGAATAAAATTAAAATCTGCGGCAAGAACACCACCACACCACCTGCACCCGCAATGATCCCATCAACCACCAAGCTGTTCAGTAGTGGATGTGAAATGTGTTCACCAACCAATTCACCGAACCAACCGAAGAAGGTTTCAATACCGTCCATAAACGGCGCAGCCCATGCAAACACCGCTTGGAAGATAATAAACATCATCACCGCTAAGGTAATTAAACCAAAGACTGGATGTAGAAAAATTTTATCGAGGAAGTCTGAGCGTTTATCTTCATGATCAACAAACATCACCACGTCTTTTAAAATTTGTTCAATTTTTTCGTGGTTAGTCCCAGAAAGATTGGTATCACTTAATGACGCATCTGGTTTTCTGAAACCTTCAGCATCCAAAGCACCCATTAAGTTTTCAATACCCGCATTACGTACAGCAACGGTTTCTACGACAGGCACACCCAAACGCTGAGACAGCTTTTGGGTATTGATTTGCATGCCACGACGGCGTGCTTCATCCATCATATTGAGGACAAGTAAAATTGGTCGACCCAAATCGATCATTTCCATGACCAAACCGAGGTGCAATTTTAAGTTTGTCGCATCAACTACACATAAAAAGACATCTTGATGCCCTTCTTCTGCAATTTTACCTTGCACGACATCACGCGTAATGGCTTCATCAGGACTCGTCGCTTCTAAGCTATACGTCCCCGGCAAATCCAAAACTCGAACAGATTTACCCGATGGCAACGTAAATTGACCAACCTTGCGCTCAACCGTTACCCCAGCATAGTTCGCAACTTTCTGACGTGTACCCGTTAAATGATTGAATAATGAAGTTTTACCACAGTTTGGATTACCAACGAGGGCAATACGTAACGCATCACTCATGCTGATGCCCCTTCCATTGCTATTTCCACTTTTTCAGCTTCTATTTTTCGCAGTGCGAAACGAGTAAACCCAACTTGAATTAAAATCGGGTCACCACCAAAAATACCTTTGGTAATCACCTGTACTTTTGTTCCGGGAACAAAACCCAAAGTCTCTAAACGGCTAGCGACTAAATCAGCCGGAGCATTGTTGCCATTCTGGTTACGATGTACCTTATGAATGACTGCGCTTTGTTTCACTTTCAAATCAGATAATCGCACGCAACTAACCCTAAAAAATTTTGAACATTATACAAACAAATGAGAATAATTAACAAATCGGATTCGATTTCAATTCTCATTTAACAATCTAGCATCGACACGACTATTTTTTTAAATTACATTGCATTAAACCATTGTGATTTCTTGGTTTAATTTCGAAAATGAGCGGCACATGTTAAATAAAAAACCACGTATTCCAACCCCAGTCCAAATTCCAGAAACACTCAGTTTTTTACACGGATATCGTGATGATTTAATAGCTCAAACCGTCAGTCCACACACTCGAAATGCATATTTATCTGATTTAATTCAATGCAGTGAGTGTCATACGCATGTCATGACTGATTGGAGCAGTGACGACATTTCAGATGTCTTGCTTAGCCTGACTAAACAAGGAAAAAGCCCTCGCTCGATCGCCCGCTCACTTTCTGCACTGCGTTCATTTTTCAAGTTCTTGCGTGAACAAAAAATACGCAGTGACAATCCTGTTGCAATCCATAAAACACCCAAATTGGGTCGTGCCCTACCAAAGGATTTATCTGAAGCAGATGTTGAAGCCCTGATTAATGCCCCAGACCTCAGCACCGCATTGGGTCTACGTGATCGTGCCATGCTCGAAGTGCTGTATGCCTGTGGTTTACGTGTCTCTGAGTTATTAAATTTAAGATTAGAACTGATCAATCTTAAACAAGGCTATTTACGAATTACCGGTAAAGGCAATAAAGAACGCTTAGTTCCTTTAGGTCAAATGGCGGTGGAATGGATCGAGAAGTATTTAGCTGAAGCACGTCCCGTCTTATACAAAAGCGCAACCGATGCTTTATTTCTCACTCAACTCGGTGGAATGATGAGTCGCCAAAACTTTTGGTACGCGATTAAACGCTATGCGCTCATTGCAGGCATTCAAGCCGAATTATCACCACATACCTTACGCCACGCCTTTGCCACGCATTTGCTCAACCACGGTGCCGACTTACGTGTAGTGCAGATGCTGCTCGGCCACAGTGACTTGTCTACCACGCAAATTTATACCCATGTCGCGCAGATTCGTATGCAAAAATTACATTCAGATTATCATCCGAGAGCTTAACGGCAGGAAATATCAGACCAAGAAGTTCTATTGTGCCCGATATTTTTTGCTATGCTTACTCACCTGTTTGATAAAGCTAAAAGAAAAGGGTTGTTTATGTTATTTACCCGTTCAAAAATTTTTCTCGCATCGACACTTGTTGCCAGTATGGCGTTAGTGGCTTGTTCTAATTCAAATAATGACGAAAAGAAAGATGCGACATTAACGGCAAGTACGCCTGCAACTGGTGAAGCTTCGAATTTATCTGAACGTAATGCTCAGCAGCGTTTAATTGATACTTTGCAATCCAATCTGCAAAAAGCCAATATCAATGCCAAAGTCACTGGGGTGAAAGCGACTGAAGTTCCTAATTTGTTTTGGGTAAGCTTTGAAGGCATGCCTGCGGTCTATGCTACAGCTGATGGTAAATACATTTTCCAAGGCGACGTGGTTCGTTTAGGTGAAAAACAACTCTTTAATGTTGGCGATACCCTACAAGCAGAGGCCAACAAAAAATTATTTGATCAATTAAAAACTGAAGACCTACTGATTTATAAAGCCAAAGGTAAAACCAAACACGTGGTTTATGTGTTTACCGATGTTAGCTGTCCTTATTGCCACAAATTACATGAACAAATGGATGATATTAATGCCCGTGGCATTGAAGTCCGTTATATCGCTTGGCCACGTGGTGAACAACACATGCCAATGATGGAAACTATCTGGTGTAGCAAAGACCGTCGTGCCGCATTTGATAAAGCCATTGCCGGTGAGCAAATCGAGCCAGCATCATGTCAAAACCCTGTGCGTAGCATGTATGAAATGGGTCTAAATATTGGTGTGAATGGTACGCCAGCGATCTATAACGCAGAAGGCAAACACATCGGTGCTTACATGTCGGCTTCCGAACTTGAAAGTGCGCTTAAATAACTAATTTTTATAGGCTAAATGAATGTTTTTTATGGGTGGGAATAAAGTGATTTCTACCCTAGAGTCCGAACGTTTTTTTAGCTATGATCTAAACTCACTTAAAGCAATGATGAAATAAATGGAGTGTGACGTGAAACCAGTTCGTCTGGCAATCCTCGGTCTTGGTACTGTGGGTGGTGGTGCCCTTAAACTACTAAAAGAAAATGCTGCTGAGATTAAACGTCGCACCGGTCGTGAAATTGAAATTACCCATGTGGGTACGCGTCGCCCTCGTCCTGATTTAGAACTGCCTGCTTCAGTGAAGCAAAGTGCTGATTTATTGGATATCGTCCGTCAACCCGATGTAGACGTTGTGGTTGAAGTTATGGGCGGCATTCACCCTGCGTATGAAGTGATTCGTGAAGCAATCGTTCATGGCAAACAAGTGGTTACAGCCAACAAAGCTTTATTGGCTGAACACGGCAATGAATTATTTAAATTGGCAGATGATCATCACGTTCAGATTGCTTATGAAGCAGCTGTCGCAGGCGGTATCCCAATTATTAAAGTCCTCCGTGAAGGTTTGGCAGCCAATAAAATTGACTGGTTGGCTGGTATTATTAACGGTACAGGGAACTTTATCCTGACTGAAATGCGTGAAAAAGGTCGTGCCTTTGCAGATGTTCTCAAAGAAGCGCAAGAACTCGGTTATGCCGAAGCAGATCCAACCTTCGACGTCGAAGGGATCGATGCAGCGCACAAGTTAACATTGCTGGCTTCTATTGCTTTTGGTATCCCACTCCAGTTTGACAAAGTCTTCACTGAAGGCATCAGCAAAGTGACTGCGCAAGATGTCAAATATGCTGAAGACCTTGGCTTCCGTATTAAGCATCTAGGTATTGCACGTCGTGCTGCAACAGGTATTGAACTTCGTGTGCATCCAACGCTGATCCCTGAAGACCAGCTGATTGCCAATGTAAATGGCGTTAAAAATGCCGTATTGGTTCAAGCCAATGCCGTTGGTCCAACGCTTTACTATGGCGCAGGTGCAGGTGCAGGCCCGACCGCATCAGCGGTGGTTGCCGACGTTGTCGATATTGTCCGTGACATCTCATATACCGAAGATGGCGCAGGTACAATTCCACAGCTTGCTTTTGAAGCACTAACTGATTTACCGATTCTTCCGCGTGAAGAAATGACCACAGGATACTACATCCGTATTAATGCCGAAGATCAAACTGGCGTTCTTGCTGATGTCACTACAATTTTAAGCCGTGCGGGAATCAGCATCGATGCGATCATGCAACAACCGCGCTTAAAAGATCTTATTCCTATCGTGATTCTGACTGATCCAGTCAAAGAATCTAAAATGGATGAAGCACTTCAACAAATTCAAGCATTGCCTGTCATTCATGGCGAAATTGTACGAATTCGTTTAGAATCGCTTGATAATTAATCGGGTCGAGGGGAATATTTCAGTTCCTCTCGCCAAGCTCTACACACAATTGGAACATCATCATGTCTAATGCCAATCGTTATACTGGTTTAGTTGACCGCTATCGCGACCGTTTACCCGTATCTGCAACTACTCGCGCAATTTCTTTGGGCGAAGGTAATACGCCACTGATTAAGCTTGAGAATATTCCACGCATTATTGGCAAAAATGTTGAAATTTATGTGAAGTACGAGGGCTTAAACCCGACTGGTTCATTTAAAGACCGTGGTATGACCATGGCTGTAACAAAAGCAGTTGAAGAAGGCTCTAAAGCAATTATCTGTGCATCTACAGGTAATACATCTGCTGCAGCGGCTGCTTATGCTGCACGTGCAGGCATTAAAGCCTTTGTGCTCATCCCAGAAGGCAAAATTGCCATGGGTAAAATGGCACAAGCGATGATGTATGGCGCGGTAACAATGCAAATTCACGGTAACTTCGATGACGGTATGCGTCTTGTAAAAGAAGTTGCAGATCAAGCACCAGTTACGATTGTAAACTCAATCAACCCATACCGTCTGCAAGGTCAAAAAACCATTGCTTACGAAATCATTGACGAATTAGGTCGTGCGCCAGATTACCACTGCTTACCTGTAGGTAATGCGGGTAACATCACAGCACATTGGATGGGTTATACCGAAGCTGTGGCGAATCAGCCTAAAGAAGAATTTGTACAAGTAGTTTATGATCCTGAAACTGATCAATTCACAGGTCCAAAACCTGCGGGTCTACCAACAATGGTGGGTTACCAAGCTGCTGGCGCGGCACCATTCCTACGCGGCGCACCTGTAGAAAACCCTGAAACTGTAGCAACTGCGATCCGTATTGGTAATCCACAAAGCTGGAACCATGCTAAAGCCGTAGTCCGCGACTCAGAAGGTTGGTTTGACGAACTGCAAGATGCTGAAATCTTAGAAGCACAGCGTCTACTATCTATGTACGAAGGTGTATTCGTAGAACCTGCTTCTGCAGCTTCTATCGGTGGCGCGATTCGTGACATCAAAGCAGGTAAAATTGCTGAAGGTTCTGTGATCGTATGTACTGTAACAGGTAACGGTTTAAAAGATCCTGACACTGCCATCAAGCAATGCCAAGATGCCGTAATGTTGTCGATTGATGCAACTATGGATCAAGTTCGTGATTCAATTCTGTCAAATATGTAATTTATATGCTGACTGAATAAAAAAAAAGCCCTGCTCTTGCAGGGCTTTTTTTATATCTTGCATTCACTTCAGCATTTAAACGTTGAGTAAATCTAAATACTGAAAGAATGAAAAATCTGAAATCTTGTTAAATACGTTTTGGTAACTGGCTCGCCCAGTTCATTAAACGAGTCGCATCATTGGTTCGTGCCACTGAAGAATCCGCACCCAATAACACCACCACCGCTGGACGGTTATTCAGTGTGGTATGCATCACAACACAGCGCCCTGCTTCATTAATAAATCCTGTTTTTGAAATATTAATATTCCAACCACCATTACGCACTAAAGCATTAGTATTGTTTGATTTCAACACGCGGTAGCCCAAATTAAAGTCATAACTTGGTGTGGTTGAAAATTGACGAATCAAACCATACTGCGAAGCGGTATTCACCAAAATCCCCAAGTCACGTGCCGAAGCGACATTGCCTGGGTGCAAGCCAGTCGATTCCATATAATGAGTCGAGTTCATCCCTAATGAGCGTGCTTTCGCATTCATCGCTGAAATAAATGCAGAACGACCACCTGGATAAGTACGTGCTAATGCCGAAGCCGCTGGGTTTTCAGATTTCATCAAAGCAAATAGCAAAGCTTCTGCGCGGTTCATACTGTCGCCAGCACGCAGCGTTGAACTTGAGCTTTTACAGCCTGAACATGAGAAATCAGACTGTTGTAAGGTAATCTTTTCAGACATGTTTAATCGGGCATCTGAAATCACTACTGCTGTCATGAGTTTGGTAATTGATGCAATCGGTAAAGCGGTATTGCTATTTTTGCTATATAGCACTTCACCAGTTTGACCATCCATAACCAGTGCTGCACGCGCATTTACAGAGGGCTGTCCTGCGTATTGATTGGTATCAATAATACGGACCGTTTTCGATGGTGCTGTCTGTACCACACCGCCTGTACTACGTACAGAAGTAGTCACTTTAGTTGACCCTTGAGGAGATGGCTCTTCAGCGCTATAAGACACGTCACCGTTGAGTAACTGGTTTGCATCTTCAGATGACCAGCTAATATTTGACTGCTGATTTGCAGCACTATTCATCACAATTTCAGCAGAACTGAAACTGCTCATACTGAATAAAATTGACATGCCCAAAACGTGCATGAAGGATTTATTTAATTTTTTCACCATTGCTCACTCAACTCAGGATACTAAACATTTGCGCAAGACCAGCAATATGCCGTACATTGGTCACAACTACGAACATTTTTTGCTCACACATTGTGTATGAAGTTTTTCATTTCATATAAGAATAGGATTGCTAATTTTGTCGTTTCATTGCAAGCTTATTTTGCTTTATGTAACAAAAAAAACAGATTTTGATTTGAGGGAGAGTGTAGGTGATCACAGTTTTGGTGGTAGATGACCATGAATTAGTCCGTACTGGTATTTGCCGTATGCTCGAAGACCATGCAGATGTCCAAGTCATTGGACAAGCCGAATCGGGTGAAGATGCGATTACACTTGTTCGCCAACACCATCCAAATGTCGTTCTATTAGATGTCAATATGCCGGGGATCGGAGGTGTAGAAACCACACGTCGCCTACTTCAAACAGCGCCAGATACAAAAGTCCTCGCAGTCAGTGGACTTGCTGAAGAACCCTACCCGTCTTTATTGTTAAAAGCAGGTGCCAAAGGCTATATCACCAAAGGTGCACCAGTTACTGAAATGGTCCGTGCGATTAATAAAGTGATGCAAGGTGGCAAATATTTCAGTGCAGACATTGCGGAACAACTGGCTAGCTCATATTTGTCTGATACACAACAATCACCTTTTGACGCCCTGTCTGAGCGTGAAATGCAAGTTGCCATGATGGTGGTCAATTGTATTAGCGCACAAGAAATTTCTGATAAATTATTCGTTAGTGTTAAAACAGTGAATACCTACCGTTACCGCATTTTTGAAAAACTGAATATTGATAGTGATGTCAAACTAACTCACTTGGCGATTCGCTACGGGTTAATCAAACCTTAACACAACGTACATCCTGTTACTTATGACACAGCGTTCAATTCATAGTGAATTGAACCAGTATCATTTGGGTCTTTGGTACAGTGCTTATCGCTTTATCATCAGTGCCTGTCTGTTACTGGTCTTTTTACTGACCTACACTCAATTCACTTCAGATTATGAATACCCACGTTTATACCTATATGTATTGACGATTTATTTGCTGTTTACCAGCATTCAATTCATGTCACTTGGACGCTTCAAAGTCCGTATTCCAAACCAGTTACTGCTGTTATTCATTGTAGATGTCATTTCGCTGAGCTTACTGACCTTAGCCATCGATGGACCCAATTTACATTTGAGTTTACTGTTTGTGATTACGATTTTTGCAGCATCCCTGTTATTAGATGCCCAAAAAGCCTTGGTCATCACCCTCATCGCTGTGATCTGTGTGGTATATCAACTGTTTTTAGGTTCAATTCTTGAATTTACCTCACTTAAAAATTTAACCAACAGTGCGATTTTGGCTTTTTTATTTTGTGTAGTGTATGGCAGTGCGCAAATTGCCGTGAAACGTTTCCAGTTATTAGAAAATCTGAATTTTTCGCAATCCTTAGAGCTCCATCGGCTACAAAACATTAACCGCTATATTTTAGAACAGATTGATACGGGCTATTTGGTGTTAGATGAAAACTGTCATGTGGTGCTGAGTAATCCTGCTGCTTGCCATTTACTCGGCATGCCAAATTCTTATCATCATGATCAATATCCACTGTATACCACGCAGCCCGACTTATTTGAATTACTCAAGTTTGAAGATTTAAAAAGCGGGGAAAAATTCCAATTTGAATCCCAGCAAAGCCAATACCATATTCAGGTACTGGTACAAAAACTCGTTGTGCCGCATCAAATGTTGACCTTGCTGATTTTACAAGATGCACAAAAACTCAATCAGCAAGTGCAACAACTAAAATTAGCCGCTTTAGGTCAACTCTCCGCCAGTATTGCCCACGAAATTCGCAATCCTTTAGCGGCAATTGTGCATGCCAATGATTTGTATCCGCAAAGTGATACCGAACAACAGCACATGTTGAATCATATGATTTCACGTCAAGCAGTGCGGATTGACCGAATTATTCAAGACACCCTAAATATGGTGCGCAATAAGGAAACCCATCCGACTCGTCTGAATCTAGAAAAATTTTTACCGTTGTTCCTGCAAGAAGATCTGGCAGATATTCAACAGAACATTCGGCTCAATGTACAAGCCAAAACTTTGATCGATTTTGATGAGGCACAGTTCAGACAAATTTTAATCAACCTAATTCGTAATGCGATTCGCCATAACAATCCGGACATGTCGTATATCGAAGTGGTGGCGCGTACGGATCAGAAAAAAGTCCAGATCGATGTCCGAGATTTCGGTCATGGGGTTGCTTTACAAAACCGCGCACAGTTATTTCAGCCATTTTTTAGTACCGAAATCACTGGAACTGGTTTAGGATTATATCTTGCTCATAGCTTCTGTGAAGCGAATCAAGCACAGCTTTCCTATGTAGAACAAAAACAGGGAGCTTGCTTTAGGATTGAGTGCTTACAAGCTGTTATTTAATTGTTTTTAGGGGGAAACTGTGGATTCACAACCACTGGTATTATTAGTTGATGACGAAGAAGACTTATGTATGCTAATGCAAATGTCTTTATCAAGGATGGGGGTTAAAACGCATGTTGCACATCGCCTCGACGAAGCTAAAAAAGCCTTGTCTACCTATAGCTACGATGCCTGCCTAACCGATCTCAACTTACCGGATGGTAATGGTCTACAGCTCTTAGATTGGATGAATGAACACTGTCCTGCCCTACCCGTTGCTGTGCTAACAGCCTATGGCAACATGGACATTGCCATTGCCGCATTAAAGGCGGGAGCTTTCGATTTTGTCAGCAAACCGATCAATCCAAAACATCTTGAACAACTGCTACAAAAAGCCCTGAATAAGCCTTTGGCCGAAGACATTACTTCGCAAGATGCTTTAGAACATAAAATGTTGATTGGTGAATCACTCCCAATCCAGCAATTGCGTCGAACTCTAAAGAAAATTGCGCGTTCACAAGCACCTGTTTTTATTACGGGTGAATCTGGTACCGGTAAAGAGGTCGTGGCCAATCTGGTTCACCGTTTAAGCAACCGTAATGAAGGGCCCTTTATTGCTATTAACTGTGGGGCAATTCCCACAGAGTTAATGGAGAGTGAACTTTTTGGCCATAAAAAAGGCAGCTTTAGTGGTGCCACCCAAGACAAACAAGGTCTGATTCAATCTGCACATGGTGGTAGCTTATTTCTGGATGAAATTGCCGAATTACCTTTAGCCATGCAAGTTAAACTGCTACGTGCGGTACAGGAAAAACGTATTCGCCCCGTAGGTTCAGACTGTGAAATTGATGTTGATTTCCGTGTGATCAGTGCCAGTCATCAGGACTTAGAAGCTCTCGTCCAACAAGGTAGATTCCGCCAAGATTTATTCTTCCGTATCCATGTGATGGATTTAGTGTTGCCTGCCTTACGTGAACGTGGCGACGACATCCTCTTATTGGCACAACATTTTATTCAAAAAATTAGCCATGAATGGGAAATTGCCACTAAGCCTCTGACTGAACGAGCGAAAAACTTCCTACTCAACCAATATTATCCGGGTAATGTCCGTGAACTCCGCAATATTATCGAACGTGCCATGACCCTCTGCGATGATGAGCAAATTGATCTTCAACATCTGCAAAGTGCGCCATTAAGACAACCGAGTGCTCAGTTCAATTCCGCTCCAACAACGAATGATTCTGCTCAGCTTGCTGCAAACAGCAACGAACAGAGTGTGGTTCCTCGTAAACTACCTGAAGAAGGTTTAGAACTCTTTTTAGAAAATATCGAAAAAGAAGTGCTCATGAATGCGTTGAATCTCACCCATTGGAACCGAACCCTTGCCGCAAAAAAATTAGGTATGTCATTCCGCTCATTGCGCTATCGTTTGAAAAAATTCGGTTTAGATACCGAAGACGAAGAGTAAAAGCTTTCCAGCGTATTGCTGTTTATTTTTGATTCAGCAATAACTCTGCAACATGATCGACATAGTGATCTTCACGTGCATCATGTTGCAGCGGATAGTTATAGTCTGGCTGCACCCCAATTCCTTCAATCATTTTGCCATTCGGTGTCAGATATTGCGACACAGTCATTTGTAAAGCCGCACCATTACTCAATGGAAATAGTTTTTGAACCACACCTTTACCATAACTTTTCTCACCCGCTACCCATGCACGTTTATGCTCTTTTAATGCTGCGGTAAAGACCTCTGCGGCAGAAGCAGAACGATTGTTGATTAAGATGCCGACTTTCATATTTTGAAATTCAAAACTTGGTAAAGCCTGAAATTGTTGGTCACCCTCAGATCGACTTCGAGTCGACACAATAATGCCCTGATTCAAAAATAAATCGGCAGACTCTACTGCTGCGGACAGTAACCCCCCAGGGTTATTTCTTAAATCAAACAATACCGCTTTGACACGCGAACCATGACTTTCAATCAAACGCTTTATTTCATTGGCTGTATCTTGTTGAAAAACTTTAACGTGTAAAACTAAAACCTGATTATTTAATAATTTAGATTCTATATCTGTTTCAACTTTAGTGTTTCTGACCAAATTGATCGGTTGACTTGCAGTTATCAACTGTAGATTCAGCGTCGAGCCGATACTGCCGGTAAGCAGGTGTCGCACTTGATCTTGATTGAGTTTTTTGAGTTCTTGATCATCAATTTTAAACACCGCTGCGCCATTTTTCAGACCTAGCTTCGCTGAATCGGCATCAGGCTTTAAATTGGTGATGACCCATTGCTGTAAACCTACATCAAAGCGCAAATTGAAATCGACACTCGCAATATCCCCTTCGGTGTATTGCAAAAGCTGCTTATAGTCTTCAGGTGAAAGATATCGTGAATAACGGTCTAAACCACTGACCATGCCTTTGATGGCTTGTTGGAATAATGCATCGTCATTTTTTTCAACGACATAATTTTCTTTGACAATGCCATAGATCTGAACAAATTGTTGGATCGATTCGACAGGTACTTCGGCATAACTTTGTTCATAGCTGCCATCAAATTCATCGAAAGCCGACTTTGCTTTGTCGGCTCCCCATGTCGAATGACTAGAACACAGCAGCAAGGCTGTAAGGCTTACAACTGACGTCCAGTGTGCTTTAGTCATTCATGCTTCCTTACATTTTAAGCTTCAAGAGTAATCAAGTTACGACCTTGCATTTCTGTTGGTACAGGAATGTGCATAAGCGTTAAAAGTGTCGGTGCTACGTCAGCCAAAACACCACCTTCTGCAATTGTTGCATTGGTCGGGCCAACATAGATAAACGGCACAAGTTCAGTGGTATGTTGAGTATGCACCTGACCACTTTGGTAATCTTGCATTTGCTCTACGTTACCATGATCGGCGGTCACTAACATGTGACCTTTATTTGCCATCACAGCTTCATATACACGACCTAAGCACGTGTCTACGGCCTCAACTGCTTTGACTGCTGCATCAAACACACCAGTATGACCAACCATATCACCATTGGCATAGTTCACCACGAGTAAGTCGTACTCACCTGAGTTAATTGCGGCAACCAACTCATCAGTGACTTCATAAGCACTCATTTCTGGTTTTAAGTCATAAGTCGCAACGTTTGGTGATGGAATTAAAATACGTTTTTCACCCGGATATTCATCTTCACGACCACCACTGAAGAAGAAAGTAACGTGTGCATATTTTTCAGTTTCAGCAATACGCAGTTGTGTTTTACCCAAATTAGACAGGTATTCACCAATCGAGTTATGCAACGCTTCTGGCATATAAGCCACAGGTGCATCAATTGTTGCTTGGTAACGTGTCAACATGACAAATTTTGATAAAGCTGGAACCACTTTACGTTCAAAACCTGCAAAATCTTTTTCCACAAAAGCTTTGGTAATTTCACGCGCACGGTCAGCACGGAAGTTCATGAAGACAACGCTATCACCATCTTGGATCGGTGCTAAATCACCAATACGCGTCGCTTTCACAAATTCATCTGATTCTTCAGCAGCATAAGCCTGCTCTAGACCTTCAACAGCAGTCGCTGCTGTACGCACAGCTTCACCTTCAGTTAAAAGACGATAGGCTTGCTCAACACGATCCCAACGGTTGTCACGATCCATTGCAAAGTAGCGACCAATCATGGTTGCAATACGACCTTGACCCGGATACTGAGCAAACAGCGCATCTAATTTTTCAAGCGAAGGTTGTGCGCTTTTTGGCGGTGTATCACGACCATCAAGGAATGCATGAAGATACACTTTTGCACCACGTTTTAATGCCAATTCAGCCATCGCCACAATGTGATCTTCATGTGAATGCACACCACCTTCAGACAACAAGCCCATAATATGTACAGCACGGTTTGCAGCTTTGGCTTTTTCAACCGCATCGACTAATACATCATGTTCAAAGAAGGCACCGGTACGAATATCTTTGGTAATACGAGTAAAGTCTTGATACAGCACACGTCCTGCACCAAGGTTCATGTGGCCCACTTCAGAGTTACCCATTTGACCATCAGGTAAACCAACGTCTTCGCCAGAGCCTGAAATCAATCCATGCGGATGCTTTTCCTGCATTGCAGTCAAGTTTGGTCGTTTTGCTGCTAAAAAGGCATTGTCCTCGACCGCTTCGCGATGACCCACACCATCCATAATTACTAATACGTGTGGGATTTTGCCAGCAGTTGCATCCGTCATAATGAACACTCTTTCGTTTATAAATTAATCATACTATCTTACCGAATTTTCGGTGAAGACTCTATGTGACAACCATGGTTTATCTAGGTCATCAACATTGTTTTACTCAATCTTGCATGCACTTAACGTGCGCGGTGCAGCAGGTAGCCACCCGCTACAAACATCAAAATAATTGGTATAAAGACGAACCATGCAGGCGATGGCGCGTACACCAAACTTGCATAACCTAAGAAATCTTGTAAGTAGTAAAAACCCAGTCCAGCAAATAAGGCAATCACCAAGCGGAAACCCATCGACTGTTGACGTAAAGGTCCAAAAATAAATGAACACGCAATTACCACCAAGGCAATTAAAGCAAAGGGCGAACCAAACTTTTGCCAAAACGCCAATTGGTAAGTTTTCGGGACTTGGCTATATTCATGCATATAGCTCATAAAGCTCACCAATTGACTCGGTGATAAATCTTCAGGGTCAATGGTAACCATATGCACATATTTAGGTTGCAAGGCCAATGAAAGCGGCTGTTCAGCATTTTGCTTCGCCACGGCATCACCCGTCGCTAATAGATCCACTTGGGTTGAATTTTGCAGCGACCAAGAGCCATTTTTGACAAAATTCCCTTGCTCCGCATCCAAAGTGCCTCGCAAACGATATTTTTCATCAAAATCAACAACCTGAACATCTTTAATTTGACCTTGTGAATTGGCATAGTCAATATAAATAAAGCGCTGGCCTTCACGTGACCAATAGCCTTTGACTTCGCCCAGTTCAGCCGCAGTGCGGTGACTTCTGACGCTTTTGGCTTGTTCATTGGTATAGGGAATGACCCATTCGCTTAATGCAAAGGATAAAACCACCAAAATGAGTGCCGAACGAATCACCCAGCCCACAATCCGCCATAGGCTGATGCCGACCGAACGCATCACAATCAATTCACTGTTTGAAGCTAGAGTCCCTAAACCCAGTACTGCACCAATCAAGGCTGAAATCGGCAAAATTTCATATAAATAATTCGGTGAACTCCATAACACATACTGCAAAGCATTCCATGCGTTATAGCCTTCTTTCAGCGAGCCCAATTCACCTAAATAAGTAAAAAGCACTTGTAAGCCAGCCAATACCGCGGTCGCACCAAGCATGGCTAAAGCAGTAGTTTTGGTCACATGTTTTGCAACTATACGACGTGCCAACATTTTAAGACCTCACTCGCTGAATTTGTTTCTTAATTTTGGGCGCTAATTTTTGTTTACGCGAGAACAATGCCGCTGCAATGCCGTAAATTACCAAAACAAGTGGATAAGCCCAGATGCCCATTTCTTCTTTACTGATCCGCGTTTTGATCGCCATTAAAGCCACGATTAAACTGGCAAAAATAAGTAAGGCTGGGAACAGTTTTAGGTAACGCCCTTGACGAGGACTTACCTCAGACAAAGCAGTGGCAAGCAATAACGCCACCAAAATAGCGAACGGCACAAAGATTCGCCAACCAAGTTCACTGGCAACCACAGGATCATGACGGTTATCCCATAACTTCGAGGTTGGTAAAGCTTCTACTTCGGTACTTTCAAATTTTGCTTCTTTATCATTTTCTAAACGTAAACGATAACTTTGGAATTCAGCTTGAGAATAACGCGGTTGCCCCGGATAGATTTCGTAACGGCGGCCTTCAACTAAATCAACCACATTGGCATTGTCATCGGGCACTTCGACGCGGGTCGCTTCTTTTGCCAAAATAATGACATCAGGCTTGCCCTCTTTTTCTGCACGCTGATAGAAGAAAATATCTTTTAAGTTTTTACGGTCTTCTGACAAGTCCCCTGCATAAATGGTATAGGGCCCAGAGGAAATAAACTCTTTCGGTCGAACCAAATCAAAGCCAGTTCGTACAGCTTGTGAAGTCGTTAATGCTTCAAACTGACGGATGCCCCAAGGTGACGCCCACAGCATCAAAAATGCTTGAACAGCCATAAAGACCACGGTCATCGGCACCAATAAACGTGACAATTGATTACGACTGACACCACTACCATTGAGCACAGCCATTTCATGATCGACATACAGACGACCAAAGACCAACATCAGACCAATAAAGAAACCGAGCGGAAGAATTAAGGTTAAAAATTCAGGCAAACGGTAGCCAATGATGCTAAATAAAATACTTGCATCTAAACGGCCCTGAGCCGCCACACCAAAGTACTTGATCAAACGACCACCCATCATGATCAAGGTCAATAAGGCAATCACAACCAGTGATGTCGACACCACTTGCTTGACCAGATAACGCCGAATAATCAAATTAATTCTTCCAAAAATAGGGCCAATAAAAACTAGCGTTAGTTTACCCGAATGTAGAAAATATAAAACCTATACCCTTGTTGCTCATTGAAACTCTATTCATATAAATGTTTCAATGGTTTAATGGTTTATAAATTTAAAAAGGTATAAATACCGCACATGAAACTTTCTATTAATACGTCATTCCAAGCGAATGCGTCCAGCCAATATTTGTTGATATTAGTAGATTCTGAGCACGTTACAAATGCAGCTACTTCATATCAAATCAATGATTTAGATAATTTAATTGAAGCAACTCAATTTAAAGCAGCACTCAATGAAAGCCTGCCTTTGGTGGCGAACATTGCCGCTTGTCGCAATAGCGCTCTTTTAGGCCTCGGCAAAGTTGCTGAATTACAGGTCAATAAATTTGCAAAAATTGCACAAACCATTATTAAAGCGTCACAAAAAAAATTCAAACAGATCAGTGTCGATATCTCTGCTCTACCACAAGAACAACATTATTTATTTGCACTTAGCCTGACCCAAGCGGCTTATGCATTTGATGAATACAAGTCTAAAAAAAATGAATTTGTTTTGGAGCAGATCCATTTAATCGCTGCTGAAAGTCCATTAACCACTGCACAGCTTGAATTAATTTCTGCAGTGCAATCAGGTCAAAGTTTTACTCGTGACTTAGGTAACCGTCCGGGCAATATCTGCTTCCCTGAATATTTGGCCGAACAAGCTCAAGCACTTGCAGCTGAATTTCCGGATCAACTCAAAGTGACTGTACTCGATGAACAGCAAATGGCTGATCTCGGTATGGGTGCTTTCCTTGCTGTGAGCAAAGGTTCTGACCGTCCAGGCCGTATTATTACCATCGAATACCTTTCAAATCGTGAAGAAGCACCTGTGGTGCTTGTTGGTAAAGGCGTGACTTTTGATACGGGTGGTATCTCACTTAAACCGGGTGCAGGCATGGACGAAATGAAATTCGACATGTGCGGTTCTGCATCAGTTTTGGGTACCATCCGTGCGCTGTGTGAAGCGAAATTACCAATTCATGTAGTCGGCGCAATTGCTGCTGCAGAAAACATGCCGTCTGGTCATGCCACTCGCCCGGGTGACATCGTAACTACCATGAGCGGTCAAACCGTTGAAATTTTAAATACCGATGCCGAAGGTCGTTTGGTGCTGTGCGATACCTTGACCTATGTAAAACGCTTTAACCCTGCACTGGTGATTGATATTGCAACCCTCACTGGTGCATGTGTTGTGGCATTAGGTTCAGTCCTTACCGGTATGTTCACCCCTGATGATGAACTTGCGGCTGAATTGACTGCTGCGGGTCAACATAGCTTTGACCGCGTATGGCGCATGCCCGTGATTGAAGATTATCAAGAACAACTTGATTCTCCATTTGCAGATATTGCCAACATTGGTGGTCCAAAAGCAGGCTCTGTGACCGCTGCATGTTTCCTTCAACGCTTTACGCGTGAATACCGTTGGGCGCATTTAGACATTGCTGGGACTGCATGGAACTCTGGTGCAAATAAAGGCGCAACAGGTCGTCCTGTACCATTATTAATGCAATTCTTAGCGAATCGTGCTCAATCGAATGGCTAAAGTTAGCTTTTATTTATTTGAAAAAAGTCCTGAACGACAAGTCGAAAGCACTTGTCGTTTATGCCGTAAGATTCTGCGTCAGCCTGTACGTATTTGGCTACATTGTGCTGACCCAGACTTACAGCAACAACTTGATGAACGCCTGTGGAGTTTCGATCACACAGGTTTCATTCCCCATGGTATCGATCAAGCCGAGGCAACGGTCTGTATTTCTGCCCAATTGCCTGAGCAAGCCGACTGGATTGTGTTTAATTTTAACGATCAAGCACTTGAACAGTTCGCAAGTTTTAGTCACATTATCGAAATTATTGAAAATAACGAACCCGCTAAAATTATCGGGCGTGAAAAATATAAACAATATCGACGTTTGGGCGTTCAACCACAGACCCATAAACTTTAACGTGATATTGGTTTTACCCTATTTGCAAGGAGATGCACCATGGCATTGAATGTCGGTCCAGACTTTAAACAGCGCTGGTTAAAAGTACCTGAAGCTATTCGTCAGACCTTTATTGATGACCTTGGTCGCGTTTGCGATGTACTCAATCCCAGTACAGACATTCAACACTGGCTGGTCAATGACCAACAGCAACAGCAAATGTCTTTTGACAAAATTGAGTCTGCCTATGCAGATTTGAAAGCACAGCTGATTGAAGATGCTCGCATTCGTAAACAATTGGCTTTAGAAAAAGCCTTAGAAGAAAAACGTGAAGCTGAACAAGCCTATGCAGAACAACTGAAACGTGACGAAGAGTTACGCTTTGCTGCACAAACGCAAGCGCTCACCATGATGCAGCATAATCTTGATCGTGAAGTACAACACTATGCCGCTCGCTATCATAAAAACCCTGAAACGGGTTTAGCGGGATTAAGCCAAAGCTTATCGGTTAGCGAAGGACAAATGTTGTCAGAACTTGAAAGTGTACGCGTGCGTTTGGAACTTGAGGCAGAAACGCAAATCGAAATAGCCGTCAGTGATTTCCGTGCAAAATTGAAAGCTGCTGCACAAGAAGAAATTGACTATATCTTAGAAAACTCCAATTTTTCGACAGAATCTACATCGTCCCAAGCATCGTAAGCTGTCGATCGAAGTCTGGTCACTGTCATTAAACTGACATGTATTTGCAACATGATGTTCATATGGCTGAAGCATTGTCCCTCAAAACACAATGCTTCAGGCATCCTAAAGATATAATCATGCATCCAGATGGGAATTCAATATGGACATCATTCACCAGATTACCCAGAAAATATCCTCTCTATCTGCTGGAGAACAATGGGACATTCGTGCCAAAGATCTTTGGCTGAGTCATTCAGACTTTCACAGTATTTCGGTTTATCTCAGCCGAGAATCAGAAAAAGGCGGTTTTAGCATTCAGCACCTGCCCCGCAGCTCGCTTTTTCAAACCCTTGATGTGGTGACCGTTACAAAACACTAAATCGTCATCGACTCCATAAAAAAAAGCCCACAACAGTGGGCTTTTTTTATGTCTAAGTTTGGCTTAGACCAAATCTGCAACTGCAGAAACAGTATGTCCTAGGAAATAACCGATACCGAGTAGTAATCCAATCCAGATGAAACCACCCAGCACGTTATAAAACATAAATGTACCGAGGCTCATGCGCGCAGACCCAGCGGCAAAAGGCGCAAAAGAACGCACAAAGGGTACAAAGCGTGCGACTAAAATCGTTTTACCGCCATGCTTCATAAAATATTTATTGGTTTTGACCATATATTCGGGCTTAAAGTAACGTGTGTGCTTATTAAAGTACTTAATACCTAACACGCTGCCCGTATAGTAATTGACGCAGTAGCCCAAGACCGATGCGACAAATAACATCAGCCCCATGGTGTGTAAATGCACCACTTCCGTTGTTGAGCATAATGCGCCGATGGCAAGCAACAGGCTGTCTCCTGGCAGGAAGAACATAAATACTGAACCCGTTTCTGAAAATATCACCAGAAATAAAATGGCATAAATCCACACACCATAATTTTCCAATAACATGGGTAACCACTGTTCCAGATTCAGTAAGAAATCAATCATTATCACCTGTCTGATTATTCATCGTATTTGAAATACCGCGACGCATTATCACCAAAAATAAAAAAACAGTCTAATTTTTCAATCAGACTGTTTGGTTTTCTTCGGTATCAACTTATTTCAAGAAGCCATTTTCAGCGAGAAAATCTAAGCTAATTTTAGATTGCGCCGTGGTCTCAGCGGCTTTATCTCCGAGCAATAAACGCTCAATATAACGTGCTAAAACATCCACTTCCAAGTTCACTTTAGCCCCAGCTTTCCACGTACCGATATTGGTTCGTTCAGCCGTGTGCGGAATTAAATTTAAGCTCAGCACATTGCCACGTAAATGGTTAATCGTCAGGCTAATACCATCCACGGTCACAGAGCCTTTTTCTGCTAAATAGCGTGCAATTTCTTTCGGTGCGGTCACTTCAAAATAAATTGAACGTGCATCTGAACGAACTTGAGTGATTTCACCCACTGCATCGACATGACCACTGACAATATGTCCACCAAAACGCGTGGTCGGCAACATGGCTTTTTCCACATTTACTGCCTGCCCTGCTTTCCAGTGTTCCAAAGTGGTCCGATTTAAACTTTCACGTGATACATCAGCTGCATACCAATTGCTACCAAAGTCAATCACGGTTAAGCAAATGCCATTGGTGGCAATAGAATCCCCCAAATGCACATCCGACATGTCTAAATCTGTCTGGATACGCAAGCGGACATCGCCACCCACGTTTTGAATGCTTTCAACTTTACCTAGACTTTCAATAATGCCTGTAAACATGTTCAATCCCTGAAAAATATGGGGCGATGATTTTTACCACAAATCAAGTTGCGTGCTCACGCCAGAGGTATCGACACCACCTAATTCTGCAAAATGGTGCAATTGACTCAACAACTGACGGATTGGTGGACCTGATTTGGCATGCGTATCCGTGATGACAATAAACTCTAGTACGCGTGCACGTTCAGACTGACGCTGCTTACTCACGCGGTAACGTGGTACATCTTGCGTCAATAAGCTTACTCGGCCACGTTTTAAATTGGCTTGTAACAAATCTGTGGCGCTGATATTACCATCGGTTGAATAGCTCGTCAGGATGTAACGTGCATTGATGGTTTCTAATAATTTTTCATAAGCTTCTTTCGCATGCTTCGAAGAATTATATGGACTTGGACGTTCTTTACGCCATGCACGATCGATTCCGCTCTTAAAACCCTTGGTGTCTGGTGTTGGTAAATCCACCTGATCCCATAACGTTAAAGCATTCAACACATGGTAGTTACTGCTGTAAGCGTGCTGGTTATACGGTGGATCGAGATAAGCCACATCCACTTCAAAGCCACTCATTTGATTAGCCAAATGCTGTGCGTCGACACACCACATTTCAGCGGCGGGTTTTTTCGGATCACCAATTTCACAAAAACGACTTGGAGTCAGCCATAACAAAGAACCGATACGATCCAAGGCCGCTTGGGTTTTACCGCCCCAACCATGATGGAAGCTTTTAAATACACCGCTGGTATTGCTGACAAAACTTGCTGAATACAATAACGGTGCTAATAAAGCACTCATTTCCACATCATCAATTGCGCCTTGAGCTTGCCAAGTTGCAATTTGCTGACGAATCGCATCGATGCGCATGCCGTTACGACGTTTAAAGAATAAACGGTCACGTGCAGGATCGTAGATTTCATCATTACGTGGACACAAGTTATGGGTCACCCAACCTTTAACTTCTGGCAAACGGTTCAGATAATCAATCGCTTTCTGATAGCCACCCAACTCTTTAAAAGCAGGTGCTTCAACGCAAGAGAGAATCGCGCTGTTCAAGGCATGGCTGTAGGGTTCCCAGTCATTGGCAATAACACGATAGCCGTTTTGACGAGCCAACCGTGATACCACACCCGAACCTGCAAAAAAGTCTGCAAATATCGGCGCACGACCATCTTCGCGTTTTAAGGTTCCCGTTTGCTCAAGTGCTTCTAAAATCAGATGTAATAGGCGGCGTTTGTTTCCCAAATAAGGAACCAACTGATGGAAAAGATATTCGTCTGTGGTACGAGCCGCATGACGACGTTTGTGATAAACCGTAGACTCTGAATTCATAGCGTCTCTTGAGAAGGGATTAACCTTAAGCGAATGTCATCACCCAATTGAGTGACATCTTTCAGCTTAAATCGAAGCTGCTCTGCCATGCGGTCAAATTCCGCATTAAACATCGCACGTGCTGACTGACCCAACAAGGTCGGTGCAACATAACTGATCATTTCATCGATCAAATGTTCTTGTAAGAAAGCGGTCGAAAGTGTCGCACCGGCTTCCACAAGGACATCATAAATTTGGAACTGTTGAACGCATGCTGCTAACAGATCGACCAAAGGCTGAATTTCAAATTGTACCACGCCCAAGTCAGCAAGTTCCTGACGATATGGCCCCATGACCATCACGGTTTCAGGTTGCTGCAATATTTTTGCGCTTAATGGCAAGCGGCCTTGGCGATCTAGCACGATACGTTTCGGCTGAACCACGCTTCGCATATCAACAGCATCATCGAGTTGACGTACGTTGAGTAAGCAATCATCTGCTAATACTGTTTCAATCCCAGTAATCACAGCACCTGATATCGCACGCCAATGTTGTACATCTTGTCGCGCCATTGCACCGGTAATCCATTTAGACTCACCCGAGGCCATCGCTGTGCGTCCATCAAGGCTCGATGCGACTTTGAGGCGGACATAAGGCATGCCCGTCGCCATGGCTTTTAAAAAGCCCAAGTTCAATTGATGCGCTTCTGCTTCACAAATACCCGTAATCACTTCAATGCCAGCATCACGTAGGATTTGTACACCTTTACCCGCAACCAATGGATTCGGATCGGGACAGGCCACAACGACTTGAGCAACACCTGCTTCCACCAAGCCTTTGGCACAAGGTGGCGTACGTCCATAGTGTGCGCAAGGCTCCAAAGTCACATAAGCGGTTGCGCCACGTGCGGACTC
The DNA here is from genome assembly GCF_013420085.1 of Acinetobacter sp. YH12027. Classification (NCBI taxonomy): domain Bacteria; kingdom Pseudomonadati; phylum Pseudomonadota; class Gammaproteobacteria; order Moraxellales; family Moraxellaceae; genus Acinetobacter; species Acinetobacter sp. YH12027. The sequence goes on along the minus strand of NZ_VOYW01000006.1, from coordinate 32,933 downwards.
ACCTGCATCACGCATTGCAAAGACTTCTGCATGCGGCTGACCCGCTTTGGGATGAAAGCCTTCACCAACCAATTGACCATCTTTGACAATCACACAGCCCACATTGGGATTGGGACGAGTGCTGTATTGCCCCTGCTGTGCCAATGCAATTGCACGCCGCATCCACTGTTGATGCTGCTGCAAAGTCACTTGATCTAACTCAGACATGTAATCACTCATGATAAAAATGGAAGCAGATGTGCATTAGTGCTCACGCTGCTGCATTTGTTCAATTTGACGACGAAAAGCTTCTACATCTTGGAAGTCTTGATACACAGAAGCAAAACGTACATAAGCCACATGATCTAAAGCAAACAAAGACTGCATGACAATTTCACCAATGGTGCGTGATTTCACGTCACGTTCACCCAAACGGCGAATTTGCAATTGAATATCACTGAGTACCGTTTCAATTTGCTCTTGCGTTACTGGACGCTTTTGCAAGGCATGCATGAGCGAGCGGCGGAGCTTGGCTTCATCAAAAGGTTCGCTCTTTGAATCAGACTTGATGACACGCGGCATCACCACTTCATAGCTTTCAAAAGTTGTAAAACGTTCACCGCAACTAATACATTCACGGCGGCGGCGTATCTGACAGCCTTCAGCAGCAAGACGTGAGTCAATCACTTTACTGTCTTCAGCGTTGCAAAATGGACAATGCATAGCGGTTAAATTGAACAAATCCGAATGGATTTAGAGTGTAGCAAAAATTTTGAAATTTGTAGAGCTTTACGCTAGATATGGAAAAAAAACAGCCCTTTCGGGCTGTTTTACACAATATATTGATTTACTGTGATCTTATTATTCTACACGTTCACCATGTTGACTTAAGTCTAGACCCATACGTTCGTCATCAGCTTCAACACGGATGCCAATCACTAGATCAATCACTTTCAAGATAATGAATGTCATCACTGCTGAGTAAGCAATAGTCGCTAGTACGCCTTCGACTTGAACCCATAATTGATGCATTAAGTCGCTCGGTGCTTTATCACCCATGATGAATTCGCTGGCAAAGAATGCTGTAAGGATCGCACCCACGATACCACCGACACCATGTAGACCAAACGCATCCAAAGAGTCATCCGCTTTCAACGCACGTTTCAGCGCAGTAATCCCCCAGAAGCAAACCACACCACCGATCAGACCCATCGCTAAAGCACCACCAACTGTTACGAAACCTGCCGCAGGTGTAATCACCACAAGACCTGCTACTGCACCAGAAGCACCGCCCAAGACAGACGCTTTACCACGAACCACTTTTTCAGTAATTAACCATGCCACTGCTGCTGCTGCTGCTGCAACTTGTGTTACCACCAATGCATAACCAGCGGAACCATTTGCACCTAGTGCAGAACCACCGTTGAAACCGAACCAACCTACCCATACAAGGCTTGCACCGATGACAGTTAGCGTTAGATTATGTGGTGCCATAGATTCACGGCCAAGCCCCATACGTTTACCAAGCATGTACGCTGCAACGAGACCCGCAACACCTGAGTTGATGTGAACAACCGTACCACCCGCAAAATCAAGCGCACCGTCGTTACCTAACCAACCACCGCCCCATACCCAGTGGGTAATTGGTGCATAAACCACGATACTCCAAATTGCGATGAACGCAACGAAAGCACCGAATTTCATACGTTCTGCAATCGAACCGCTAATAATGGCAACGGTAATGATGGCAAATGTCATTTGGAAAATAACAAAAAGAATCTCTGGAATCGTACCGGACAAGGCTTCTGTGGTGATACCCGACAACATAAATTTGTCTAAGCTACCAATAAAGGCATTACCTTCACCAAATGCTAAGGTATAACCCACAATCACCCACGTTAAGCTCACGACACCTGCCGCAACGAAACTGTGTGCCATGGTGCTGAGTACATTTTTCTTACGGACCATACCGCCGTAAAACAATGCTAAACCGGGAATTGTCATAAGTAGAACAAGTGCAGTGGATACTAAAATCCATGCTGTATCACCTGTATCGAGCTTAGGTTCTTCTTCTGTAGGTGCTGGTTCTGCAGGTGCTGGCGCTGCTTCAACTGGAACTGCAGCTTCTGTTGTATTTAGCGTTGTTGTATTTGCAGTATCAACTACTGTGACTTCTTCTGTAGGTGCTGTTGCGCTTTCTTCAGCCCACGCAACAGAACCACCTAAAAGTGCACTGGACAAGCCGAGTGCAATTAGCATTTTTTTCATTCGTATCCCCCGACCTGATTTTCTGAGTTATTAGCTACTCAGCAAACTTCATGCCAATTTTTTAAACGGCATCTGCACCTGTTTCACCAGTACGGATACGGATGACTTGTTCCAGATTGCTTACAAAAATTTTACCGTCGCCAATTTTTCCTGTGCTTGCAACACGAGTAATTGATTCAATTACGGTATCGACCATTTCATCACTGATTGCGATTTCGATTTTTACTTTTGGTAAGAAATCAACCACATATTCAGCACCACGATAAAGTTCAGTGTGACCTTTCTGGCGACCGAAGCCTTTAACTTCAGTGACAGTGATCCCTTGAACACCATTTTCAGAGAGTGCTTCACGCACGTCATCTAATTTAAAAGGTTTTACAATTGCAGTTACGAGCTTCATGTTTTGTTTTCCTTCGGCTTATTTCACCTGTAAGGTTTTATGTTCAATTTTCATGCCAATATGACTACAGTCGGGGGAAAATAGTCAGCCCAGCATGAGATTTCTTTATAACCTATTTTATACGGATAATCTTGCGTATGCTTATAAAAATAGACGTTTTTACTAGAAGAATTACGATTTTACTGATCGATTAAACGCATATTTAAATAAAAGCACTATGGTCATGAATGTGGCGATGTTAAACTGCTGCCACCAATTCACTGAGGATGGTCAAAACAATGATTGAAACCTTATTACAAGCGATATTAGAACAAATCGATCAGCCGAAAAAAGACGTCGAACATAATCTTCGCAGCTTACTCAATGAAGCTGTGAGCAAAATGGATCTCGTGTCGAAAGAAGAAATCGAACGCCAACGTACTGCACTGAATAATGCCAATTTACGTTTAAATGAATTGTTGAAACACGTCGAAGAACTCGAACAAAAAATTCAGAACAAAAAATAAGCACCTTTTTAGTGCAACAAAAGACGCATAACGATTAAAAATAATGCACCATAACGGAACAATAATATGTCTTTTGCCAAAATCTATACTCGGGGTTTGCTCGGCTTAAATGCACCCCAAATTGAAGTTGAAGTTCATGTCAGCCAAGGCCTACCGTCATTGACCATTGTGGGCCTACCTGAGGCCGCCGTCCGTGAAAGTAAAGACCGTGTCCGCTCTGCGATTATTAATAGCGGCTTTCAGTTTCCGACCAAACGTCTGACCATTAATCTAGCACCCGCAGATTTACCCAAAGATGGTTCACGTTTAGATCTCGCCATTGCTTTAGGGATTCTGATCGCGTCGGGACAACTTCCTGAAAATGCAGCAGATGGTTTTGAATTTATTGGAGAATTGGCACTTGATGGTTATTTACGACCTGTCAGTGGCATCTTAAGTATAGCCATTGCCTGTCAGCATATCGGGCATCATCTGATTCTACCGGCACTCAATGCCGATGAAGCGGCGCAACTGCCGGAGTTCCAAGTCTTTCCTGCTCAGCATCTTAAGGATGTATGTGAACATTTGAGTCGTTCAGCCTTAATCAGCAGCCACCCCTCGACATCGTCAGCCAATCAACACAGTTATCCCTTTGATTTATCTGATGTGAAAGGTCAACTGAGACCACGTCGTGCTTTAGAAATTGCGGCGGCTGGCGGTCATTCCCTGCTATTTCGTGGCCCTCCAGGCACAGGTAAAACTCTACTCGCCTCGCGTTTAGCCAGCATTCTTCCGCCCTTAGATATGCAAGAAAATTTGCAAGTCGCGAGTATTTATTCCATTGCAGGTGCAAATCATCATTTTGGGCAGCGTCCATTTCGTGCGCCGCACCATACTGCGTCTGCGATCGCCCTCGTCGGAGGCGGATCAAATCCTAAACCGGGTGAAATCACCTTGGCACATTTAGGAGTTTTATTTTTAGATGAGCTGCCTGAATTTGATCGAAAGGTGTTGGAGGTATTACGGCAACCACTCGAATCCAAAGAAATTGTGATTTCACGGGCTTCTCGTCAAATCACCTTCCCTGCGAATTTTCAATTGATCGCAGCAATGAATCCTTGCCCATGTGGCTATGCCTTTAACCAAGACTGCCGCTGTCAATGTAGTGCTGAAAGTATTAAACGCTATCAAAACCGTATTTCAGGTCCATTATTAGATCGTATTGATTTACATATAGATGTCCCGCCACTAGCAGCGCATGAATTACAAAGTTCGCAAGAGGTTGAAAGCTCAAGTACGGTTAGGCATCGTGTCATTCGTGCCTATGAGTTACAAATAGATCGCCAGCAAAAATCCAATATGGCACTGACGCCGACGCAATTGGAGCAACAAGCAGTTTTGGATGCTACTGCACAGAATATTTTACAGTTAGCCCAGCAGAGAATGAATTTATCTGCGCGTGCCTATCATCGGGTGTTACGTGTTGCCAGAACCATTGCCGACTTGGCTCAAAGTGAACACATTCAAGCTCAACACGTTTCTGAAGCGCTGTCCTATCGAAGCCAACTCAATGCTTAAAAAAATGGCGACCTAAGGTCGCCATTTTTAATGCTTTTTAACATTAGAATTCGTATTTCAAACCAAATACGACTTTATTCTTTTGTTTTTCATCCGCACGGTCATAACCACCAACTGTGTAATTCATGCTTGCGGTAACACCTGTATCTGCTAAAGGCTTGCTTAGACCAATATCAAAGTGACGGAAACCAAAGCTTTCTGTTGTTCCTAAAATATCTTCAAAATCACCTGAATCTTGATATGCATATAAACCAAGCGCGGTATCTAGACTGAAGTCTTTAGGAAGTGCATAGCTATATGATGCTTTGATATAAGTATCACCTGCATTACCCCATGAAACATCTTCAAGCAAAGTTTGCGCTGTTAAGCCAAAATCTTTATAGCTTAGCCCAAGCATTGTTTCTAAACCGTTTGCATCACTTGTATCAATATCATAGTAATAGTAGTAAGTTAGACCTGCTGTGTAACCAAGATCATCATTAATTGAACCGTTATAGCCCGCATAAAAATCATTTTCAAAACCATTCGGGTCATCACCATAGTTTAATGTTGAACCCCACCAACCTGCATAGAAGCCTGATGCATGGCTATAATCCAAACCACCTTGGATTGTCACATCTTTATTTTCAGGCACATTGGTAATACCACGTAAATTATAGCTAGACAGTACGCCGATATTTCCAGATACAGAATGCTCTGAAGCAGGTGCTTCAGCAAATGTAAACGTCGATGCTGCTCCTAGTACAGCGATTGATAAAGCTTTAAGTGCAAATTTCATGGTTTGTTCCCCCACATCGTGCGACGACGTATTTTTTGGTTATTTCGTTGAACTCAATGAGGTATTAGCAAGCGCTGTGCCATGTTTAAAAATAAGCGCATATTTTTTTTATAATAGCCACCATTTTGGTTTATCAAAAACCAATATATTACTGTTTTTATTTATTATTTTTTAATTATTCTATTTGACCTTTTTTCTCTTTAATTTATTTTAGAATGCAGATTTTCATCTATTTAGATTATTTAAATCTTCGGGTTGATAGTTGTAATAGGATTTTAAAAATGCGCTTTTTTGAGTATATTTTTTCAACACCGATCTCAAAAATGCATAAAAAAAGTGCACAATCACCATTATGCACTTTCAAGAATATGACCGAATACGATCAACTCGTTAATGTTAGAAAGAATAGGTCAATCCAACCACAACGTTATCGTCTAATTGCTCACCTTCACGATCTTTACCGCCCCATACATAGTCAGCAGCAATTTCAAATCCAGTATCAGCAATCGGCTTACTCAAGCCTAAACGTGCTTCAGTGAACACCACATCTTCTGTGGTTGTTAATAGGCTGTCATCACGACTGTCATTAAAAACAGAAACGCCGAGCGATGAATTTAATGAAACATCATAAGGTAATGCATAGCTATAAGCAGCATTCAGATATACATCACCTGCGTTGCCATAATTAACATCAGACAACAATACAGCCATGCTTGCAGTTAAATCTTTATAACTAATGTCCTGAATAAATTCGACGCCCGTCGTGCGACGCTTTTCAGATCGGTCATCGTTATACACTGAACCGCCACCTTGATAGACATAAGCCATCACTTGTGACTTATAGCTCCAATCTTCATTCACTTCACGTCCATATCCGACATAGAAATCATGTTCAAAACCATGTGACTGACTATCGTCCGTAGGGTCATAGTTGAGTGTAGAACCCCAATAACCCGCGAACAGCCCACTGTTGTGTGCATATTCAAGTCCGGCTTGTAATGCTGCTTGATCATTTTCTTCACTCGCACGGTACACATATTTGTTTACCACGCCCACACTTCCAGACCAATTCCCTTGTGCCGTTGTAGCTTGCTCAGTTTGTTCTGCAAATACAGGGACTGTACCTAGGGTCACTAAAATACTTAAAATTGCTTTTTTATAAAATTGAATCATGTTTAGTCCCCACATCGGATCGATCGTGGATTGGGTTGAGTAAAATTTAGCGCCGATTTTAATCGATTTTACCGCACTGTATAGCCCCTTTTTTCTTATTTTGATAAATTAAATCATTTAAAAACAAAGGTAAGATTATATAAAACAGTAAAAACCAAGCTTTTGATTCATAAAATATCTTTTATAACGTTCAAGTCTTTAACAATGATTTAATGTTTTCATTTATATGTATTTATCACGATTAATATCATCTTTTATTAAGCTAGATTTTTAAGGAAAACATTTCTGACGACTTCGCTAAAAGTCATTCTCTATTTACAAAAAACACGCCAACGGTGCTTACTGTGCCTGAATATAGATGCCATGCACCTCAGCAGTTTTTATACTTTTTGATCAAAATACCAATTTAAATTCAGCACAAATTGTCGCGAAGAGTAATGATAAATCAGCAAGTTAAATGAAAGTTTTTACCATTTTTTATATTTTTTTATGATAAGCAATGAATAAACTTCTCTTTAGATTAATATATATTCAATTTAAATAAACTATTTGTTAAACAACAATAACATACGAAACATTTGCTTATTACAGATTGACCGATTGTCTGAATGTTTTCTAACTTTAGTGTAATAAGCGCATTAAAAATAGTGATTTTTTTAAGAAAAAATATACAATCGCACTACATATTAACCAAATTTGCATGAGGCTCTCTCCCAATGCTTAAAGCTCAACAACTAACACTTGCAGTATTAGTAAACGCTGCTCTTATTTCTACTGCTTTTGCTAGCGAACAAAGCGAATCTAAAGGCTTTGTGGAAGATGCCGAAGGCTCTGTATTGTTCCGTACAGGTTACATTAAACGCGATAAACAAGATGTAAATCGCGGTGACGATACAAGTTCTTTTGCACAATCAGCAATCGTGAAATTAGAGTCAGGCTTCACTCAAGGTGTTGTTGGCTTTGGTGCCAATGTTGTAGGCGATGGTTCATTTAAAATCGGTGAAAACAAACATGCTGGTAATGGCATGATTCCACAACATAACGACGGCTCAGCGTATGATCACTGGGCACGTGGTGGCGCAAGTGTTAAAGCTCGAGTATCAAATACTACTGTTGAATACGGTACCCAAGTTCTTGATATTCCAGTGCTTGCATCTAATACAGCACGTATGGTACCTGAATACTTCACAGGCGTTTTAGCGACAAGCCATGAAGTTGAAAATCTAGAAGTTATTGCGGGTAAATTCACTAAAAACCAATATTCAGACCAAATTAATTCTGACGGTAACGATCTAGATCGTGCTGTGGTTTGGGGTGCAAAATATAAGTTTAACGACCAACTTAATGCATCTTACTATGGCTTAGATAGCAAAAATGCGTTGGATCGTCATTACATTAATGCTAATTACACTATTCCGTTAGCTGAAAAACGCTCTTTAAATTTAGACTTTAGTGGTTATCACACAGAATGGGACAAAGCAGCTTCAACCTATTCTTCATCACTTGGTGATACAAATGTAGATGGCCGAAGCAACAATCTATGGTCATTGGCAGGTACATTAAATCAAGGCGCTCACTCAGTCATGCTGGCTTACCAACAAAACACTGGTAACACAGGTTATGACTATGGTAGCAATGCTGACGGTGCGCAATCTATTTATGTAGCCAACTCGTACCTTTCTGACTTTATTGGTAACCATGAGAAATCGGCACAAATTCAATACAACTTAAACTTTGCTGATTACGGCGTGCCAGGTTTAAATTGGACGACTGCTTATGTATACGGCTGGGATATCAAAACTATTAAAAATGGTGTAGAGACATCAGACGATGCTAAAGAAAGCGAATTCTTTAACCAAGTGAAATATACTGTTCAATCAGGTTTTGCTAAAGATGCTAGCCTTCGTTTACGTTATTCACACTACCGTGCAGACCAAGCATACAATGACGTATATATGGCTGACACCAATGAATTACGTGTATTCTTAGACATCCCTGTGAAATTATTTTAATTTCGCAGCTAGTCTAAGATAGCGAAAAAAAACCTGCACACTGTGCAGGTTTTTTTATGAGCATCGTTTTCATATAAAAGCGATGCTCAGCTTAAAACAATATTATTTGTTCGCAGCTTGGTAAGCTTCAATTGAGCTCAGTACTTCTTGTTTCGCAACATCAGCACCTTCCCAACCACTTAACTTAACCCATTTACCAGGCTCTAAGTCTTTGTAGTGTTGGAAGAAATGCTCAATTTGATTGATCAACAATGCAGGAAGATCGGTATATTCTTGAACATCTTTATAAAGCGGAGTCAATTTGTCGTGTGGAACAGCAACAAGTTTTGCGTCAACACCACCGTCATCTTCCATGTTCAATTTACCAACAGGACGGCAACGAATTACAGAACCTGGCTCTACTGGATGTGGAGTTACCACAAGTACGTCTAATGGGTCACCATCCAAAGATAATGTATTTGGAACATAACCATAGTTCGCTGGGTAGAACATTGCAGTACCCATGAAACGGTCTACAAATAACGCATCAGAATCTTTATCGATTTCGTATTTGATTGGTGCTGCATTTGCAGGAATTTCAATAATGACATAGATGTCGTTTGGTGCATCTTTACCCGCTGGGATATTGCTGTAGCTCATAGCATCACTCTTTAAACAAGTTAAATCTTTTAATCCGGCACAATTATAACGGTTTTATCGCTTTTTTTGTGATTTTAGCGATCATGCTGATAATTTAATCATCAAGCTGAACATTTAGCTTAATTTAATGACCAATAACATCAGGCAAATTGGGCATAACATCGACAAGGTCCAAATGATTGAACGTAAAGTTGCCCAATTCGCTAAATAACATAGCCCATAAATAACGCGTAAAACGAGATAGGCAATCCCAAAGGTCATGATGTATTGCTGATGAATCACCATGTATTCAGCCATTAGAATAGCCGCAATAAATAAAGGTAAACTTTCAAAACTATTTTGCTGCACTGCATGTGCGCGGCTCGCCAATCCTGTAGAGCGCGCTAAAACTTCACGTGGATTTTGATTATCACTCGACTTAAAACCTGCAGCTCGCTTCGCAATAAATGTAAATACATATGGCAATAAACAAGCGGCCAAAATGAGATAGATGATCCCACTGATGCTGTGCATGTGTTTTTTCTCAGGAAGATTTTTATGGCTGCTATAATACCATGGCATTTCGTGAATAATTTTTGTTAAATATAGTGTTTTTATAATCGGCAGATGAAAGGATCCTCTATGAGCACTTCTGATCGAGATCAATTATTTGAAGTTCTTGAAGAGCAAAAACGCCATCAGCTTCGCGTCGATCGTGTCTTAAAAATCGTCATTCCTGTGACTGCATTTTTACTAGCTGTGATCTGCGCCAACTTAAATGTCTGGTCGACTGTTTTCAGCTTTGTCATCATGTGGATTGCATTCTATGCAGTTTCCATCAAGCAACTTCCCCTTTGGCATTGGGTCATTGTCATTGCACTATATTGTTTAGTCGACAATATTTTAACCTATGGCAGCTATAACCAATCCGGCTTTAGTCGTCAGTTCGGTGCGATGTTTATTTTCTTAGGTGTTTTTGGAGTAGGACGTCGCTACTTTGATCGCTGGTCGATGAATAAAGGCAAGCTTTAATGAGCTAAATTTAAAGCGATAAAAAAAGCGCCCGAAGGCGCTTTTTTTATGCATCGTATTATGCGGTTTTACGCAAATCTTTACGTAGAATTTTACCAACGTTTGATTTTGGTAATTCATCCATAAATTCAACATAACGTGGGCGTTTATAGCCAGTTAAGTTTTCTTTTGCGAATGCCAAAACTTCTTCAGTCGTTAAAGATGGATCTTTTTTCACAACGAATAATTTAGGTACTTCACCTGATTTTTCATCAGGAACACCAATCGCAGCAACTTCTAGCACTTTTGGATGTTTTGCAACAACTTCTTCAATTTCAGAAGGATAAACGTTGAAGCCAGACACCAAAATCATGTCTTTTTTACGGTCTACAATCTTCACATAACCGCGTGGATCCATGACACCAATGTCACCTGTACGGAAGAAACCGTCCGCCGTCATTACTTTGGCAGTTTCATCTGGACGGTTCCAATAGCCTTTCATGACTTGAGGACCACGAATCGAAATTTCACCTTGCTCACCTTGAGCAACTTCATTGCCATCATCATCTAAAATAGCAACTTCAGTCAGTGGCAATGGAATACCAATCGTACCGCTGAATTCCATTGATGCTGGAGGGTTTGCGGTTGCAACAGGTGAAGTTTCTGATAAACCATAACCTTCGATAATATTGGTACCGGTAACTTTCTTCCACGCTTCTGCCGTCGAAGGAAGTACTGCCATACCACCACCCATCGCCATTTTTAGCTTGCTATGGTCAAGCTGCTTGAACTCTTCATTGTTCACCAAAGCATTAAACAAAGTGTTCACTGCTGGGAAGAATGAAGGTTGGTATTTACGTAATTCTTTCATTACCGCAGGTAGATCACGCGGGTTAGGAATCAATACGTTCGCCTGACCTTTGTACATACCGTAAAGTGCGCACACCATAAATGCAAAGATGTGATACAGCGGTAATGCACAGAAGATACGATCATCTGGCTGACCATCTTTCTGACCAAATTTACTTTGGAAAATACCATCACACTGCAACATGTTTGACACAAGGTTACGATGGGTCAATTCTGCGCCTTTAGATACGCCAGTTGTACCACCGGTATACTGAAGTACCGCAGTATCACTTAAAGTTAAGTTTGGACGTTTGTAATTGTTTGCACTCACTTTAGACATTGCTGCATTAAAGCGAATATGACCTGGAATGTTCCAAGCTGGAATTTGTTTACGTACTGAACGTAATACAAAGTTAACCAATGTACCTTTCAGCGTACCAAGCATGTCACCCACAGATGCCACGATCACGTGTTTTACTGGGGTTTTACCAATAATCGCTTGGTAAACAGATGCAAAGTTTTCAATAATAACAAGAGCTTCTGTTCCAGAGTCATTCAATTGATGCTCAAGTTCACGAGAGGTATACAGTGGATTCACGTTGACCAATACCAAGCCAGCACGGAATACACCCAATGCGACAACAGGATATTGAAGAACGTTCGGCATCATGACTGCAACGCGTGAACCTTTAGCCAAACCTAAGCTTTGCAAATAAGTTGCAAATTTACGGCTAGCTTCATCAAGTTCTTTAAAAGTTAAGACTTTATCCATAAAGATAAAGGCATCTCTTGAGCCAAACTTCTGGAAATTACGCTCAAAAATATCGACCAATGAGGTATTTTCTGCGGGTAATTCTACAGTTTCTGGAATCCCTGTCTTTTGGTATTCAGCGAACCAAATCTTTTCCATAACGCCCAATTCTCCTGTCGTAATCCTTAATAATCCAACTGTTTTTTTTCAATATTAAGCGGTCATTATTTAACTTGTTTGTGCTTAATATTGCATCCATTTCACGAATAACAGCATATATAACGTATTTCGTTCCATGGATGCTAGTATTATCTTTGAATGAACAGTTTATTTGCTTTTTGATATCCACGTGGTAACAACACGCCTTTCGATGCACGTTTACCCACATATTTTTGCAGATCGTCGCCTTTAAGCTTTAATTGTTGATTTCCTGCAAGCACTTGAATTATTTCATCTAAATTCAAAGTTGTCATGGATACAATTTGATCTTTTGCCTCAAGTTGTATCAATTTATTACCTTTACCCTTATTCAATACTGGTAATTCATCAAGTTCAACCAACAGCAAACGCCCCGCAGAACTGAGGAGTGCAAGATGTGTTGCATTCTCAATCGCCGTTAAATTCATAACTGCCGCCCCTTCGGACAAGCTAAGGAAGGCTTTACCTGCTTTTGCATTGGTATCGAGGTTTTTGGCTTGGGTTTTAAAGCCATAGCCTTTACTACTCATCGCCAAGACTTCTGTTTCATCTTCGGCAATAAACACTTGTTTAAAGCCGACCCCACTTGCAGGTGCAAGTTTAGAACTCAGAGGCTCACCTAAACCACGCGCGGATGGCAAGGTATTGATGCCCAAAGCATAGCTTCGACCGGCATCATCTAAGACATAAACGCGTTGATTTGATTTACCTTGCGCATGGCTGAGATATTGGTCACCTGCACGGAAATTTAAGTTCTCAGCATCGACTTCATGACCTTTCGCCGAGCGAATCCAACCCGCTTCAGACAACACCACAGTCACAGGATCTGCAGGAAGCATATCTTGTTCATTAATCGCATGGGCTTCTGCACGTTTCACAATTGGAGAACGGCGGTCATCACCAAATTTCTTCGCATCTTCTTTCAGTTCATTAATGATCAATGCTTTTAATGATTCAGGATTCGCCAATTGTTCACGAATAATGGCAGCTTTGGCTTCCAATTCTTCTTGTTCACGGCGCATTTCCATTTCTTCAAGTTTTGCCAAATGACGTAACTTGAGTTCTAAAATCGCTTCGGCTTGAATTTCATCGATATTAAAATGCGTCATCAACACCGGTTTAGGCTGATCTTCTTCACGAATAATACGAATCACTTCATCAATATTCAGATAGGCAATGATTAAGCCTGCAAGTATATGTAACCGTTTTTCAATTTTATTCAGATGATAAGTCAAACGACGTGTTACGGTATTTTTACGGATTTCAATCCATTCCAACAAAATACGGCGGATCGATTTCACTTGCGGACGACCATCGGCGCCAATCATGTTCATATTGACACGATAGCTCGACTCTAGATCGGTGGTTGCAAATAGATGACTCATCACCGATTCAGCATCAATACGGTTTGAACGTAGGACAATCACTAAACGTGTTGGGTTTTTATGATCTGACTCATCACGTAAGTCCGTGACCAATGGCAACTTCTTCGCCTGCATTTGATCTGCAATCTGCGTGATCACTTTCGAACCTGAAACCTGATACGGCAGCTCCGTAATCACGATTTCATTTTTCTCAATACTGTACACCGCACGAGTTCGATAACTACCGCGACCCGTGGTTTGAATTTTGAGTAATTCTTCTGGAGAAGTAATAATTTCCGCACGTGTAGGCAAATCAGGTGCAGGAATATATTCTGCGACTTTTTCATCGGTTAAGTTTGGATTGCGAATTAAGGCGATGGTGCCCTTCACCACTTCACGTAAGTTGTGCGGTGGAATATCGGTTGCCATACCCACTGCAATACCCGTTGTGCCGTTGAGTAAAATATTTGGAATACGTGCCGGTAAATTCACTGGCTCTTTCATCGAACCATCAAAGTTATCCTGCCAATCACAAGTCCCTTGTCCTAACTCAGACAATAATAAATCACTATAAGCAGACAGTTTTGCTTCGGTATATCGCATCGCTGCGAAGGATTTCGGATCATCTGGTGAGCCCCAGTTTCCCTGACCTTCAATAAATGGATAGCGATAACTAAACGGCTGCGCCATGAGGACCATGGCTTCATAACAAGCTAAGTCACCGTGAGGATGGTATTTACCCAGTACATCACCAACCGTACGTGCAGATTTTTTTGGCTTACCCGTTGGCTTTAACCCGAGTTCACTCATCGCATAGACGATACGACGCTGAACGGGTTTTAGACCATCACTGATATGTGGCAATGCACGATCCATAATCACGTACATGGCGTAGTTGAGATATGCTTGTTCGGTAAATTCTGCTACGGAACGGTTTTCTGTCGCATGATGCGCAAGGCTTGTCATAACAACCTGTAATCCTAAATTGTTCGTTCTTTATTGGGTTCTTATGCTATGTCGCAGGTGTCCCCTATACAAGGGGATGATCTAACACTCTGCGACAAATTGTGTCTTATGGCGTAAAAATATCCATTTTATTCACCATGATCAACTAAAAATTCAACAGTCTCTATAGACCAATGGATTCTAAAGTTTTGCCTTTGGTTTCCTCACCTAAAACCAAAATCACCACTGCAACTGCAATTAAGACTGCAGTAAACATCATAAAGACATAGCTAAAACCATGATCCATATCCATCATATGTGTCACAGCAAAAGGCGCGGCAATGCCCCCGATCCGACCAATGGCACCCGCCCAGCCCGAACCAAAGGCACGAATATTGGCCGGATATTGTTCTGGTGTATAGGTATAAAGTACGCCCCAAGCACCGAGATTAAAGAAAGACATTAAACAGCCCCAAATCACAATCTCTGTCACACTGCCAGACTGACCGAAGAAATATGCCGAAATGGCACACATCCCAATGAAGCCAGCCAAAGTAGCTTTACGACCCAATTTTTCGACCAACCATGCCGCTGCAATATAACCTGGCAATTGTGCCAAAATCATGACCAAGACATATTCAAAGGATTGAACAATGGTGTAGCCCTCTTTGACCAATAAACTTGGTAACCACGTAAAAATGCCATAGTAAGAAAAGACGATACCGAACCAAATGAGCCAGAGCATTAAAGTACGACGTGCAAAAATGCCTGACCACAACTGTGAAAAACTGATGTTGTGCTTTTCTGCAACCGGTTTGACCTCAAAAATTTCAACAACTTGCACACCACATTTGGCTTCAATCTTTTTCACCAATGCATGCGCTTCATCAAAACGTCCACGGTTGATTAAATAAGGCACCGATTCGGGCACCATTTTCCAAATCACGATTGCATATAATGCAGGAATACCGCCAATTAGAAACGCTGCATGCCAACCAAAATCAGGAATAATAAAGCGTGAGACCAATGCAGCAACCAACCAGCCTAGTCCCCAAAAACTTTCTAGTAAGACAATAAAACGGCCACGCACTTGCGCCGGAATATATTCACTGACCAAAGTCACCGCGACAGGGAGTTGCCCCCCTAAACCTAAGCCGACAATAAAACGAAATACCAACAACCAAGTTAGATTAGGTGCAAACGCACATGCAGCGGTGGCTAAGCTATAAATCACCAATGTCCATGCAAACACTGTTTTTCGGCCGAAGCGATCTGCCAGTCCTCCAGAAAACACCGCGCCAATCGCCATCCCAACAAAACCAATCGAGACCACCCAACTTTTATCATTTGGCGTCATGGCCCAATCTTCAGCCATTTTCGCTAAGATAAAGGAAATGAGCCCCGTATCCATGGCGTCAAACATCCAGCCAAGGCCAATAACCCAAAGTAAAGTGTAGTGAAACTTACCGATGGGTAAGCGTTGTATACGTGAGACTAAGTCCATAACAAGATCTCTGAACTGGTGGAAGGATGAACACTGCTTTCCCAACAGGATGTATGATTTTGCGTTTTTTAGTATAGATCCATGCAAAAGACCGACCATTGATCCGTCTTTTTAGCATTTTAATGTGATGTTATAGCAACGCGGCTACGACAAATCTTTTGAAGATACTGACTGATCATCATCATCTTTATAAATAAATTTAGGCATTTCTAAGCCAAAGTAAATGGCGATCAGACGTAAGGTGAAACCGAAAATGAGCGTCGCAATGACGGTTAATTCTAGCGATAAGCCAATCTCAATGCAGAGCCAATAACAAATCACGGACACAAAAGAAATACTGGCATAAAGTTCACGACGGAACACCAGCGGGACATCGTTACACAGGATGTCTCGTAAAATACCGCCAGAGACGCCCGTTAGTACCCCTGCTACCGCAGAAACGACAAAACCATGTCCCATTTCTAAAGCGATTTGACAGCCAATGATGGTAAAACCAATGAGACCCAAGGCATCGAGAACCAAGAAGATATTACGCAGATGACGCATCCACTTTGCAATCAGGATGGTGACAAATGCAGCAAAGCAGGTCAGCATGAGATATTCAGGATGCTTAACCCACGTCAGTGGATAGTGCCCAAGTAGCACATCACGAACCGAACCGCCCCCCAGTGCCGTGACACAGGCAATCAATGTTACCCCAAACCAGTCCATACTCCGCCGACCCGCAGACAATGCACCTGTCATTGCTTCTGCCGTGATTGCGATAATATAAATAACGGTAAGTAACATCGCCCTTCTTCCACTGAGGGTTGAGATGCGCGCTATTCTAAGCTAAATCTGCTCAAATGTTATAAAAATTGCGCACAACATTGTTTAAATTTTCGTCCAGAACCACAAATACACGGCTGCTTCATGGTGATTTGCATCTCTGTGGTCGGATCAAGGAAATACCAGCGTTGCTCGAACTTCACAAAGTGTGAAATTTCATGATGTACCTGCGCTTGCTGCCCATCGTGATAATGGGCTTTAAATTCAACTTGAGCATGGTTTTTATCGAGTTTTTCTTGGGCTTGGACAACCTCAAGCTTTAACCACTGATTGGCCTGACTCCACGCTGCAATGGCACTGACATCTAAGGCTTGCTGCTGTCCAAGCGCAGTTGTTTGTACAATATAATCAATCTCATGCTGTGCAAAAGCACTATAACGTGAACGCATCAACTGCTCTGCGCTCTGTGCATTTTCACGCCCCGCATGTAAGGGCTGACAACAGTTGGCATACTCACCTTTGCCACATGGACATTGGACTTGTGACATGTTTGTTTCCATAAAAAAATAGCCTGACAATGCAGGCTATTTTAACGGATCTTTCCACACAATTTTCATCAGTAGATCCGTATCGATTCAAATAAAAGAATGATACACGGTAAGGTCATCCGCAAGTGTTTGAGACAGGACTACTTCTAATCAAAAATGTTTTTGCAATGCTTTGAATAATTTGACGGTAGTGAACGAGTTTTGCGGATGACAATGGTTTTGGGTACTTTTGCCGAAACAAAAGTACCTCCAGCCGAAGGCTAATCCCTTTATTTAAACCCTAGATGTAAGACTCCGTCGAATAGACTTAAAAATCATTTTAAAAATGCGTAATTACTTTTACGTGCGTAACATCAGTGATCTATATAGATTACCCCCCGATACGCAACTTAATCTTCAGTTGGCATGGGAATGACATGCACTTTTTCAATCTTATGACCATCCATCGTAACCACTTCAAAAATGTGTTCATCCGCTTTGAATTTTTCACCATTGGCTGGTAAACGGCCCAAATGAAATAAGATATATCCGGACAATGTCGAATACTGTTCAGCATCATCCACCAAGTCACGACCCAGCAATAAAGACACATGACGAATGTCGGTTGAGCCATCGAGTAACAATGAACCATCATCGAGACTTTCTGCTGCTGTCTCTGGTTCATCTTCATCGGGAAACTCACCAGCAATCGCTTCTAAGACATCAATTGGTGTTGCAATCCCTTCAATTGAACCGTATTCGTTCAACACCAAGGCCATTTGCAACGGCGCTTGACGCAGTTGTTCCATCACCATCAAGACTTGTGCATTTTCATGCACCACTACAGGCTCACGGAGATGCTTTTCAAAATCAAGTACGCCTGTTTCAATATAGTCATTCATGACTTTATGAGTCAGTACCGCACCCGCGATATTGTCTAACTCGCCGTGTGCCACAATCAAACGTGAATGCGTGGTACTGAGTAATTGAGCACGAATCGCCTCAGGCGCTTCATCCAAGTCAATCCATTCTAGTTCAGGACGAGGTGTCATCACTGACTTCACTGGACGTTCAGATAAACCCAGTACCCCTTGTACCATGACACTGTGGTAAACCCCGTTGTCTTCATCAAAGACTTCATCGGCAAAGGCACGTGTTGCAAGCACATCTTCATTTTCATTTTGATTGTCTGCAACATTTCTCCCACCAAGCATACGCATCACCGCTGAGGCTGTGCGATAACGTAAGTCTGTGGTTGTCACCATTTTTTCCTGATTATGACGCATGGTTTGGTTCAAGAACTCAATCATGACAGAGAAACCAATGGCCGCGTATAAGTAACCTTTTGGAATATGGAAACCAAAGCCTTCGACTAAGAGCGAGAAACCGATCATCATCAAGAAACACAGACACAGAATCACCACCGTTGGGTGACGGTTCACGAAGTTCATCAGTGGTTTAGATGCCCACAGCATAATGCCGACAGCAATAATGACCGCAATCATCATGACAGAAAGGTGTTTCACCATCCCGACAGCGGTAATCACGCTATCGAGCGAGAACACGGCATCGAGCACCACAATCTGCACAATCACCATCCAAAACGTCGCATGCACAGGATTTTCTTCCTTGAGCATGGGCTTGTTTTCAAGACGTTCACGCAGTTCCATGGTGCCTTTAAACAGTAAGAACACCCCACCAAACAGTAAAATTAGATCTCGACCGGAAAATGGATGGTCGAAAATATGGAACAGTGGGTTGGTTAGAGTCACCACCCATGCGATCGAGGCCAGTAAGACCAATCGCATACACAATGCAAGCAATAAGCCGACAATCCGTGCAGTATTACGCTGTTCTGGCGGTAATTTTTCCGCAAGAATCGCAATAAAAACCAGGTTATCGATACCTAAAACAATCTCAAGCACCACCAGTGTTAATAAACCCACCCATGCAGAAGGATCGGACATCCATTCAAAGATCATGGTTGTATCTCCTGAATGTTATTCACACGTAGATCATGCTGATTTGAAGATGAAATGCATTGGACATGCGCAAACGCTTTTAATGGCGTTCTTTCTAATATTTTGATGTGTGCTGAGTGACAACAACCACTACCCATGACGGTTCTTTAGCTTGAAATGAAGTTTTAAGTATAGCAAGTTAAGGTAAAAATTCACCCTTTTTTACCAAAGTACAATCTCAGTATGGAAGAATTTAAACCCAGTGATGACATTAAATTGTCATATTTAGCTGCCAATGTAGTGTCATAAAAAATAACATGCTAAGGTAAAATTAAAACGTAATGAATAGCGGATTAAAAATGACAGAAAAACGTGGTAATCCTTCTCCTGCTACAACACAACCTTTAATCGCACTGTATTGCGGCTCCCGCTCTGGGAACAATCCAATTTATCAAGAAAAAGCCATCGCGTTGGCGCAAGGCTTGGCTGAACATGGTTTTGGTCTGGTCTATGGTGGCGCCAGTATTGGCCTGATGGGTCAAGTCGCTGACGCTGTGGTCGAACATGGCGGCGAAGCCGTTGGCGTGATTCCTGAGTTTATGTTGGATTATGAAATTGCACATAATCATTTGACTGAACTACACGTCGTGCGCAGTATGCATGAGCGTAAAGCCATGATGGCAGAACGTGCAAGTGCCTTTGTTGCCCTGCCCGGTGGTCTCGGTACATTCGAAGAAATTCTAGAAATCGCCACTTGGGGACAGTTGAATCAACACCAAAAACCGATGATGCTTTATAACGTCAATGGCTTCTATGATGCACTAATTGCACAATTAGACCATGCGGTCGCTGAAGGTTTCTTGCCGCCGCAGCATCGTGCCAAACTGATCGTATGTAATTCTTCGAAGCAGATCTTTAGTGCACTAAAAAATTTAGATTGCCCAAAAAATTTCGTGGTCTAACTGTATTTTAGATGTCAAAAAGGGGAATAAAGTATTCCCCTTTTTTTATTGCTCGATGTTACTTCAAATCAAGATCGTGTCGACTTAACCTGACACCACACGATAGAACCATGGCAAGGTTGTCGCTAAGAAAATACTCATCAGTAAACCAAGCATCAACTTCATCGCATCTTTGCTGACATTTCGTGAAGTTCGATATTTATTCACTTCATGTAAATGCATGGACATAGCAAATTCACGTCCTGCAAGTAAGCCCAAGAATACCCAAGTGGTACTCATTGGAATATTACTCCACTCTTTGAACACCAATAAAATCAAGGCATACATAAAGTCGATAATGGTTGCCGAGCGGATATCAGCCACACCCGTTTTGGTGTCGATAATGCCCTGAATCGCCCCGCCACGTTGGTACAAAATGATCCCAAGCAGTACGATAAACACCACAATTGCAAAAATCAGGAACTCCAGCGGTACCTGACGAGGGACATAGACAAAAATATTGGCCAAATCCTGAATCAGCCACTGACTCCATAAAAATGCAGTCGAAACCCACTGTAGTCCCACCCAAATATTCGAGGGTGTTTCATCACGTGTTTTACTGAAATAAACCGAAATGCCTTTAATCACAAAACGGTAAATAATAATCGCGACAACAAAAGCAACCGCGTAACCCATCATCGACTTGGTTAACATCGACCCGAGACTACTCGGAGAGAAAATCGTCAACACTAAGAATGTGGTACTGACTGGAATACCGTAGCGAGTCAAAATGATCAGTAAGATCGGTGGCACAATATAGAGCCACGTTACCCCTTCTGCGGGAAATGGAATCGTTTCTAAACGACCATAAGATGCATCCCCCACGCCAGAACTGTACCAACCATAAACCAATACAATGGCTAGAATACTGCTGACATAGATCCACAACAGCCACCAAGGGCGATGCGCATTGGATGAAATAAAGGTTCCCAATGTCTGTGGCACATCATTACCGACAATAGAATAGGCCGCGAGACAGAAGCCTATGACCATCAGAATTTCGATTGTCATGAAAACAAAACACCTTTGCCATAAAGAAAAAGCCCTCCAATAAATGAAGGACTTGAGCGCATTATGACAGTTTATCTGGCGTTCATACAATTTTGTGCCGTGCTTTTCTCGACATCAAAATAAAAACTTTAAATAAAACAAAAATTTAAAATTTAATTATTTCAATTTAATCTGATAAACCGCAGTGCTACCGTTCACTTCATTTCTAACCACCAACAAAGGTTGAGCATTAGGCGAATCTTTGGCGGCAATAAAAATCAGATCTTCAGGTCCCACATCGCCTTGTTTAATCACATCAGTGCCGAAACTTGTAGTTTCATGTTTTCATTCGTCTTTTATTTAAATATGACCAAGTTATAAACATTAGTTTGCATAGAGATTAAACTTTCATTGCATTTTTCTTGCAATTTTTTGGCTCAATTATGCAAAGCTTTTACTACATCCAAATGGCAATATTCATTTAAACTGTTTAAAAATCTCAGCTTTATTGACTTATGAATAGCACGCCAACGCATCAGGCTTTACAACCCGAATTTAGACTTCTAGTGCTTTTGGTCTCTATTGGCTTTTTTATGCAAGGCCTGGATACGACCATCGTCAATACAGCAATCCCAGCGATGGCAAGAAGTTTGGGCGAAGACCCGCTACAAATGCATAGTGTGGTCGTGGCCTATGTCTTGTCCGTTGCGGCGTGTATTCCTTTAAGTGGTTGGTTGGCCGATCGTTTTGGTGTACGAAATACGTATTTCACAGCCATTATTATTTTTACGTTAGCATCGCTAGGCTGCGGCATGGCCAATAGCCTGAATGAGCTGCTGGTTTATCGGGTAATTCAAGGTATAGGTGGCGCATTACTGCTGCCTGTTGGGCGTTTGGCGATGCTCAAAGTGATTCCTCGGACACAGTTTTTATCGGCTATGAGTCTGATGAGCCTTGCTGGTTTAATGGGCCCCTTAATTGGTCCTACCCTTGGCGGTTGGATGGTGGAAGTCGCAACATGGCATTGGATCTTTTTAATAAACATTCCAATGGGACTGTTAGGAGTACTTATTACCTTTAAAGCCATGCCCAATGTGACCGAACCGAGCGTACAACGCTTCGACTTTATGGGTTTTGTCTTATTGGTCGTCGCCATGGCGGGGTTATCGTTAGGCATTGAAAACTTTGCCAGCCCGCATCTGCCGCTATGGTGGAGCCTGCTTTTAGTCGCAGCAGGCATCATCGCCAGTTTGATCTATGCCTTTCATGCACATACCCACGCCAATGCGCTGTTTCGCAGTAAATTATTTCAAAATCGGATCTATGCCATTGGTATTATCGGCAACTTCTTTGCCCGCCTTGGCGGCAATGCCATGCCATTTTTGATTCCCTTAATGCTACAAGTGGCTTTTGGCTTTGAGCCATTTATCACAGGTTTATTGATGATACCGACGGTACTCGGTTCATTGGCATCCAAACCGATTATTCGTCAAATTATTCAACGCTTTGGCTATCGTAAAGTGTTATTGGTAAATACTTTCTTGGTCGGTGCCTGTATTTGCAGTTTTGCACTCTCTACGGCTGAAACCCCCACGTGGTTACGTGCCTTACACTTTTTTATTTTTGGTATTTTAAACTCGCTGCAATTCGTTTCGATGAATACCTTAACCCTCAAAGATTTACCCCAACAAGATGCCAGCAGTGGCAACAGTTTCTTGTCGATGATTATGATGGTATCCATGAGTATTGGTGTGGCTTTGGCAGGGACTTTAGTCAACGTGTTTACGGCCTATTATGGTCCTGCACAAATCGAAACAGCATTCCATAGCACCTTGATTTTACTCGGCTGCATTAACCTGATTACCGCAGCGATTTTTTGGCAGATTCCTAAACATGTGGATGTCTAAACCTGTGTCATCGGGCAAATCTATGACAGATCAGCCCTTAAAGGGTTATGATAAAATGGATACTTGGATACATTTTCATGCCTAAAAAAGCCAAATCACGTACCTCTAAAAGTTCACTCAAAAAATACAGCCCGATTATTGCACTCAGCACTATCAGCGGCGTCATGGTGGTGGCTGGATTAGGTTATTTAGCCGTGATGCCGCATCGCCCTGCATCTGCAGAAGAATATCCCGTCAAAGGTTTTGATGTTTCTCATCATCAAAAAGATATTCAATGGTCAAAAATTTCACCTAAAAAATACCAATTCGTTTATCTCAAAGCCACAGAAGGTGGCGATTTTAAAGATCGAAAATTTCAAGACAACTGGTTACAAGCACGGGAAAACGGCTTTTTAGTTGGGGCCTATCATTTTTACCGTCTGTGCCGTGATGGCAAGATTCAGGCGGAAAATTTTATTGCTTCCGTGCCGAAAAAAGCCGATGCCCTTCCTCCCGTGATTGATTTGGAATATGACACCAACTGCATTAACACCTACAGCAAAGAGCAGTTACTCAAAGAAATCAGCTATATGCATGATCGCTTGCACCGCCATTAT
Organism: Acinetobacter sp. YH12027; assembly: GCF_013420085.1. NCBI lineage: Bacteria > Pseudomonadati > Pseudomonadota > Gammaproteobacteria > Moraxellales > Moraxellaceae > Acinetobacter > Acinetobacter sp. YH12027. The sequence continues at coordinate 9,270 of NZ_VOYW01000006.1, read as the reverse complement.
GGCAAACAACCGATTTTTTATACTTCGAAGTCTTTTTATAATATTGTCTTAGCTGGCGAGTTTAAACAGACGCCGCTGTGGGTCCGCGAATATAAAGGCCCACCCGATCTAAAAAACAATCCGAAATGGCTGATTTGGCAACATACCAATCAAGGACAAATTCAAGGCATCTCGACCAGCGTCGATTTAAATGTATTTTCAGGTGATGCCAAGGCATGGACTGATTTTTTAGACAAAAATGGCGTTACGCCGATCAAACTCCGTTGATTTATTCACCGACTCAGGACAACATCGAACAAAATAATCCATGAAAACTGAGTCGCAGGATGCGTATTTTAAAAATTTTTCTTATTATATTTTCAGTCTTTATAATCCTCGCCATCGGGATATTGGCTTACTTGATCCAACCTTCAGGGACCTTGGCAATGTTTAAAACGTGGCATTATCAATATCCCGCACAAAGCACTACATATACACACTCAGCAGCGCCCTATCACGTCAAATTCTTTGGTGTTTCGACCTTACTTTTTGACGATGGCCAAGAGCAACTCCTCATCGATGGCTTCTTTACTCGTCCATCGCTCAGTCAGACCATATTCACTCAGATTCAAAGTGATCAGCCTTTATTACACAGCTATATCGACCAATACGACTTAAAACGCGCTCGTGCTATTTTCGTGACTCATTCACATTATGATCATGCACTCGATATTCCAATGTTGGCCCACCAGCTCCCCAAGGCCATGATTGTCGGCTCTAAAAGCACATTAAATATCGCACGGTCGATGCCAGTCGCTGAATCACAATTACACGAAGTTCAAGCTTGGCAGCCGATGCAAATCGGTAAATTCACCATTACTGCCATCCCCTCGCAACATACTCCGCCAACGGCCGTTAATGATGATTTGGGGGGAGAAATTTCGCAGCCACTGCAACTCCCTACACATTTTAGTCAGTTTAAAGAAGGTGGATCGTATGATTATCTCATCCAACATGGGCCGCATTACAGTTTAGTCAAAGCCAGTACAGGTGCTGTGCCCAAACAGTTGCAAAAACTAAAAGTCGATACTTTATTTTTAGGCATTGCCCAACTTTCCAAGCAAACGACAGCGTTTCAACAGCAATATTTCAAAGAAACCTTAGCGACTCTTCAACCCAGCACCGTGATTCCAATTCATTGGGATAATTTTTTCAAACCACTGAATCCAGAGCTCGAATTTTTGCCTCGCTTTGCCGATGACACCCATCAAAGCCTAAATCTATTGATACAGTCAGCAGCAGCTCAAAACACCAAGGTGGTTTTACTCAGTCAACCTGTGTCGTTCGAGTTAAAAAATTGAGGAAAGTGCTGGATTGACTGTGCGATACTGAAATTCAATTTTTAGGCACTGATCTAACTAGGTATGAGGAAAATCATACATATCGACATGGATGCATTCTTTGCATCAGTAGAGCTGCGGGAACGTCCAGAACTCAAGCAGCTTCCTGTTGTTGTGTCTTCACATCACCCTCGTGCAGTCATCTGTGCCGCATCCTATCCTGCACGTGAGTTTGGTTTACGCTCAGCAATGTCGATGGCACAGGCCCGTAAACTCTGCCCACAGGTCGTGGTGATCGAACCTAATTTTGAAAAATATCGTGCTGTTTCGGCGCAAATTCATGCCATTTTTCAACGCTATACGTCGCTGATTGAGCCGCTATCTTTAGACGAAGCTTATTTGGACGTCACAGAAAATTTACAACACATTCCGAGCGCCACCGAAGTCGCTATGCGAATTCAGGCAGAGATTTTACAAAGCACTGGTTTAACTGCCTCCGCAGGTGTCGCGCCCAACAAATTTTTGGCTAAAGTCGCTTCTGATTGGAACAAACCCAATGGCATTTGTATTATCAAACCATCACAAGTTCTGCATTTCATCCATGACTTGGCACTGAAAAAAATTCCTGGTGTGGGAAAAGTCACTCAAGAAAAATTAAAAGCCATGCAACTCAATACATTGGGTGATTTACAACAAATTGAAGAAGCCGTTCTGATTCATCATTTCGGTAAATATGGACGACAACTTTATCTGTATGCACAAGGGATTGATGAACGACCGGTCCAATCTAGCCGCGAGCGTCAGCAGATTTCCAAAGAAACCACTTTTGATGATGATCTCACCCTGAGCCAATGTCAGCCCTATTGGCCCAAACTGATTGACCAAGTTTGGTCTAGTTTAGAAAAAAAGCAGTTAAGTGCGCGCGGTGTATCGGCCAAATTAAAACTGAAGAATTTCCAAGTGCTACAGCACAGTAAAAGTTTTAAAACGTCACTGAATCATCGTGAAGACCTTGCGCAGGTATTGCAGCAATTACTGCATGAAATGCATATTTCTGAGGACGATCAATTTCGTCTGATTGGCGTAGGTGTCTATCAATTAAGTGCACAAAACCAAGAAGCACAACTTTCGCTGCTCTAAAAACTTCAAGAAGATCGTATTTGCTTAAGATTTAGGCAGAAGAACAAAATTAAAGCAATTTGCTATTCACAAAGCCTAAAATTAGAGTACTCTATCAGCGCACTACATTATCCGTGTATGCGCTGAGATGCTGAAAATCACCTTTACTTTCAGCATGCTGTCCTGTGATTGGCGTGACGATCAAATCCGAATATTACAGGGCAACTCTGTTGTCAATCATGGAATACCCCGCTGTATGCCTTCTGCAAAATCTGCTCTAAACCCTCAAAATATTTCACAAAATCAAGAACAACGCGCTCGTAAAGCCGCATTAAGTAGCTTCATTGGTGCCGTAGTCGATTGGTACGATTTTTTACTTTATGGCATTGTTGCCGCACTCATTTTCAAAGATCAGTTTTTCCCCAGTATTGGCAACAATATGGGAACCTTGGCAGCCTTGGCGACCTTTGGCGTTGGCTTCTTGTTCCGCCCCTTAGGCGGCATTGTGTTTGGACATTTTGGTGACAAGCTGGGTCGTAAGAAAATGTTGGTGCTCACCGTCATCCTGATGGGGATTTCGACGGTCGGCATTGGTTTACTGCCCAATTTTGCGGCCATCGGTTGGTGGGCCCCGATCCTACTCGTAACACTTCGGGCAATACAGGGTTTTGCTGTCGGTGGTGAATGGGGCGGCGCTGCCCTGATGGCTGTAGAAAATGCCCCGAAAGGCAAAAAAGCCTTTTACAGTAGTGGTGTACAAATTGGCTATGGCGTCGGACTCGTTCTGGCAACAGGCGCTGTGTCTTTGATTATTGCCACTTTGGGTGAAGATGCTTTTGCCGATTGGGCGTGGCGAATTCCCTTTATTGCCAGTATTGTCTTGCTGGCTATCGCAATGTGGATTCGACGTGATCAAGACGAATCACAAGAATTTGTCGACCATGTGGTCAAAGCTCAGCAAACGCCGCAAAAATTACCGATTCTGCAAGCGATTAGCCAACACCCCAAAGCCTTTTTCTACATTATTGCGCTGCGCTTAACCGAGTTACTCACCATGTATTTGGTGACGAACTTTGCACTGAATTATTCCACTGCTCAATTGGGCATGGACAAACAGTTCTTCCTGAATATCACCTTAATGATTGGTGCAATTAGCTGCTTCAGCATTCCCTTCTTTGCGTGGTTAGCAGATCGATTTGATCATCGTAAGATGTGTGTGCTGGGTGGCTTAATTGGTGCGCTTTCTGCCTTTCCATTCTTCATGGCCCTTGATGCTCAAAATACTTGGCTGATTATTGTCGGTGCAATTTTCCTTGCCAATATTGCCCATGATATGGTGGTGAGTGTACACCAGCCGATTTTTACCTCCTTGTTTGGTACCGCCTATCGCTACAGTGGCGCAGGTGTCGGCTATCAAGTGGCCAGTATTATCGGTGGTGGCTTTACCCCAATGATTGCAGCAGCTTTGGTGATTTGGGGTGATGGTTCATGGCATTATGTGGCAATTTACCTTGCTGTCGGCTGTTTATTGACGGCCTTAGTTGCAGCTACAATGCCTAAAACTCAAGATTAAGTGACCTTTTTGCTTTCAGGATATTCCGCATGACCATCCAACGCCTGCATGTTTCAAAACGCTTCTCCGAAATCGCTATTTCCGGTCAATTGATCCATTTAGCAGGTCAATTGGCAACAGACCTTGATTTAGACATCAAAGGACAAACACAGCAAACATTTGAGATCATTGATCAATTTCTTGCAGATGCCGGTACAGATAAAAGCCAGATTATGTCAGTGACCATTTATCTGAAAGATATTGAACAGGATTATGCCGCATTCAATGAGGTATGGGATGCGTGGGTGTCAGACATTGAAGCATTACCCAGAACTTGTGTTGAAGCCAAATTATACGACCCGCGTGTACTGGTAGAATTAACCGTCGTAGCCGTTAAGCCTGAATAATCATTAAGCCTAAATAACCATTAAAAAAAAGCATGTCTAAAGACACGCTTTTTTTTGCAAAAGGCTTTGCTCTTTGAATCCCTAAGATCCAATAATTTTGATCTTTTTACGTTCCAAATCTGAATATAAATGATATTTTTTCAAATCATTAACCGGTACAAATGGCGCTTGTACACGCTGCTCATTTAAGAAATCTTCGCGTAATTGAACGTACTCAGGCACATCATCATAACGAATGACACGATAGCCTGCCAAAGCGAGCAAAGCATCTTGATATTGCGACTGCTGCATCCGTTTGAGTACCATTGGATCATCTAAAGCGACGATCGCTAAGATTTGGTGCTGTTCATCGAGGACGACAAAGTCCGCCACCATATTTCGATACTTGTTCCGCGTCCGATAATATTTCGTGGTCAACAGTGCATCAAAAGACACATGCGCAAGGATTGTATGCTTAGGCAAAATTTCTTTTAAACGCGTGTAGGTTAATTGCTCATTAATGTTGAAAATAGCACGTTGTTTCAATGCGCTATCTTGTTGCTTAGAATCACCTTCTAAACTTTTCCAAGCCATTATGAGCACACAGAAGAGTAAAATACTCCCTATTACTATGTATATAGTCATCTCATAATCCTTTATATTTCTTATATTTTTGGTTTTTGACATACTTCTTATGAATACGAAGTATACAACCAGTATTATTTTTTTAATTTCCTATTAAAAAAAATAACTCTAACTTTCACACAATACGTATTTAAACTGACAAAAAGTTGCAAACTTAAAGCGTCAAACATCACATGCCACTTCGTTCAGAGTAATAGCATCCATTGCTATATATTGATACTTTAGATCATTCGCTAAAACGACAGCAAGTGCATTTCCTCTCACTGTCTGACAATTCCGATAAGCTGTCAAATTTTGCTCGTATTTCATTGAGATAACCGACGCACATATGGCATTGAGCTTGTAACAACATATAAAAATGCAAACTGTCTGATGCTGCCGAGCATATCAGCCATAAAAAAAGACACCGAAGTGTCTTTTTTTATTTCATCATTTTAAGCGCGTGATTTAGGCTTCGATTTTCCTTTGGGTTTCGAACCGCCAAAAGGTTTTTTCGCTTCACCCGTTTCACGCGGCGGCAGACCAGTATGCTGCGTCAAAATTTGACCACGCTCAGGACGCTTCTTGGTATTTGAAGGACGCGATTGAGCAGCCTTCGTCCGATTACCTTGTTCGCCTGTACGTTTTTGTGAATCACCCGCAATGCTTGAGTTCTTTTTACGTGCAGATTGGTATTGGCCCTCAGCACTACCCGCAGGCTGATACGTCGGAATCAAATGCTGTTTTGAGTTCCCGATCAGATCCTGACGCCCCATTTCTTTGAGCGCTTCACGTAGCAATGGCCAGTTGTTTGGATCATGATAACGCAAGAAGGCTTTATGCAAACGGCGGCGTTTTTCACCTTTCACGATATCGACATTTTCGGTATAACGCGCCACTTTAGCCAGCGGGTTTTTACCGGTGTAATACATGGTCGTTGCAGTCGCCATTGGTGATGGATAGAAGGTTTGCACCTGATCGGCACGGAAACCATTCTTCTTCAGCCAAATCGCTAAGTTCATCATGTCATAGTCCGTCGTACCCGGATGCGCTGCAATAAAGTAAGGAATGAGATACTGCTCTTTCCCTGCTTCCTTACTGAAACGATCAAACATTTGTTTGAAACGGTCATAGGTCCCGATCCCCGGTTTCATCATCTTCGATAATGGACCTTTTTCGGTATGTTCAGGCGCAATCTTCAAGTAACCGCCAACGTGATGTGTCACCAATTCTTTGACATATTCAGGGTTTAACACCGCAAGGTCATAGCGTAAACCGGAACCGATCAGAATCTTTTTAATCCCCGGCAATGAACGCGCTTTACGGTATAACTGGGTTAAAGGCGCATGATCGGTATGTAAGTTTTGACATACACCCGGGAATACACACGAAGGCTTACGACAGTTCTTTTCAATCTCAGGATCTTTACATGCCAAACGGTACATATTGGCCGTTGGACCACCTAAATCCGAGATAATTCCAGTAAAGCCCGGTGCGGTATCACGAATTTTTTCAACTTCACGCAAAATCGATTCTTCAGAACGGTTTTGAATGATACGCCCTTCATGCTCTGTAATTGAGCAGAAGGTACAGCCGCCAAAACAGCCGCGCATAATGTTCACAGAGAACTTAATCATGTCAAAGGCAGGAAAACGCGCTTCACCATAAGCTGGATGCGGCAGACGTGCATACGGCAAATCAAACACATAATCCATTTCTTCCGTAGTCAATGGAATCGGCGGCGCATTCAGCCAAACATCACGCTCACCATGCTTTTGCACCATCGCGCGCGCATTGCCCGGATTGGTTTCCAAGTGCAAAATACGGTTGGCATGTGCATACAGTACAGGATCATTCGCCACATCTTCATAGGCAGGTAAACGAATCACCGCCAATTCACGCGGCGGCAATTTATGCTTAATGGCTTTTGATGCAGGCTGCAGCTGCACGATTTGCGTGTCGGCGTCTAAGTTATCGCCTTCACGGACAATCGGATTTGCTACCGCTTCTTTTTGGAAGCCTTGATATTGCGTAACGCTGTCTTTGCCTTTTTCGATTTCACAGCCTTCAAGGTCTTCGGTCATTACATAAGGGTTAATGATCGGATCGACACGGCCAATTGCATCGACATCATTCGAAGCAATTTCAACAAACTTCGCTTTTGAAGCCCGGTTATTTTTATTCACAATAAATGCGGTACCGCGGACATCCGTAATCTCTTGGATTTTTTCACCGCGGGCCAAACGATGCATGATTTCCGTGATTGAACATTCACCATTACCATACATCAATAGGTCGGCTTTCGAGTCCATCAATACTGAACGGCGGACTTTATCTGACCAATAATCATAATGTGCAATACGGCGCAGCGAGGCTTCAATACCGCCCAATAATACAGGCACATCTGGATAAGCTTCACGCACACGCTGGCAATATACCGTAGCTGCGCGGTCTGGACGTTTATTCGGTTGATTATCTGGAGAATACGCATCATCCGAACGGATTTTACGGTCAGCCGTATAACGGTTGATCATCGAATCCATATTGCCGGCTGTTACGCCCCAAGCAATATTCGGTTTACCCAACACACGAAATGCTTCTACATTGGTCCAGTCCGGCTGAGCAATAATCCCGACACGGAAACCCTGCGCTTCAAGGGTACGGCCGATAATGCCTGAACAAAATGATGGATGATCGATATACGCATCGCCACAAACCAAAATAAAGTCGCAACTGTCCCAACCGAGTTGATCCATTTCTTCGCGTGACATCGGCAAAAATGGCGCAGGGTCAAAACAAGACGCCCAATATTTGTCGTAATCAAACAACGCTTTTGGCGCAGTCTGCATAGTATAAGCAGTAGACATGGCTAGCAATTCTCGGCTGGCAGATGGAATGATCTGAAAAAAGATCAAAGAAGATGAAAGCCGATCATTTTACCATGAATTCCATTCATCATGCTTGATTATAATTTATACAATAGCTACAGAATCATTGAATTGTTTTATATAGCCATCAGATGTAATAGTGCTGTAGCACGACTATAAAACAAGATTTAAATAAATCATTTGTAACTTTGCTTTAGTTTAAATCAATCTAGAATGTGCCATGAGTTATCGCATTTTTATTCAACATTACAGCCTGTGCCTGTTGAAATTGAATGTGCATTTCAGGTAAATATTTTTCAATATAAATCTTACGCTTATCTATACTGTCTTGAGTCATCAATGGTTTTACATCAAGCATTTGACGGCGTGTCGTTTCCTGCTGATATTTTTGCCAAAAACTCAATGCTGCATTTGGATCAAAGCCCGCTTTCGACATCAGATCAAGTGCAAGGACATCAGCTTCCAGTTCAAATTTTGAAACTTTAGGCAAAAAAACAGCTTGCCCAGTCACACTACTGGCCGCAGTAGCAAGCGTACCGATACCCGCAGTTGAAGAAATCATCGCCACCTGACTTGCAAACAGCAGGGAAATCTTCTCACGATGATGATCACGCAGAGCATGTGCCATTTCATGCGCCATCACAAATGCCAATTCATCTTCATTCAGCTTTAAACTCCAATACAAACCCGTGTTAATGACAATTTTCCCACTTGGAAAACCATGTACATTTAAATCTTTATTTAAATTCCCACTGACTTGCCAATCCCATTGACTCGAACCTTGACGGTAAAACTCCGCATTTTTTTTGAGTTTATTTAAAACCTGATCCAATTTCGGATCAATGATCAAAAGTTGTTTGTCTTTCGCTTGATGAATAAATTGTTGATACGATCTATCCGCCTGTTTAGTTAATAACTTTTGAGGAACGATAAAAAACTGTTTTCGCTCTGCGCCTGCTGTCCCTAAATTCGTGGTACTTGTACAAGCTGAGATTAAGATAAAAACCAAAGCCATCATTAAAATAGTTATATTTTTCATAATCGCCTTAATTTTAATACCAATATTGATCTATATATATAATTCTATCTAAAAACAAATGCAAAAATATTCAAAAAAACAAATAATTCATATTTATCATATATTTATTATTTTTCAAACTTTTAAAAATGATAACCAAAAATAATTTATTTATAATATTGTGATGTATTTCATTATTATGAGGCACCTTTTAAAAGGCATATTAGACCAAAATTGTAAGTTGACAAAAATAACTAATCATGCGAAAAAGTTTTTTTAGTTAACAGATGTTCACACATGCCTCGAATTGTTTCTGTACCACTTAGTTTAGAACAGCGAGAACGACTCATTTTTCTGGCCAAGC